>JBJEMO010000216.1:0-35504 GCA_051879715.1 Bilifractor sp. | reverse complement strand
ATCAGCTGTAACACTGATCAGGAAATATGTTTACACAAAATACTTGACACAATCATTTTCTTCTTCACCCGCCTGATATTTGTGTTTTTCACAATATCCGCTTTCAGCACGGTATAGTTCTTGGATATTTCCTCCAAAATTTGACGGATTTTCATAGCCGTCCTCCCATACGCTTTCATTTGTTCCTCATGCACAAATGATACCTGTTTTTTCATTCATCGGCAACATGTTCGAACGGCTTCCCGATTGTTATACTTGTATCAACAAAAAGCCACAACGAAATGGAACAGGAGGTTGGCATATGAAGTATCCAAAACTTTTCGAGAAGGGCCGAATCGGAAATCTCGAGCTGAAAAACCGTATCGTCATGACCGCTATGGGATGCTCACTGGCAAGCTCTACCGGTGAGGCATCTGATCAGATCATCCGTTACTATGCAGAGCGCGCCAGAGGCGGTGTGGGCCTGATCATTACGGAGATTACCCGAATCGATGATGAGACCGGTGTCGGAACCCCGAACCAGCTGAGCGTGACCAAGGAATCCGATATCCCGCAGCTCGCCAGACTGGCTGAAGCAGTTCACGCCTATGGTGCCAAAATATTCGTTCAGCTGCACCATCCGGGCAACCAGACACCGAGCCGCCTGATCGGCGGAAGGCAGCCAGTATCTGCCTCCGATGTCACATGCAGCATCATTGGTGAAAAGCCCCGCCCGCTAACCACTGAAGAAGTCGAGGCCATGGTCAAGAAGTTTGTGAAAGGTGCCTACATTGCACACCTCGCCGGAATCGACGGAGTAGAAATTCATGCCGCCCATGGCTATCTCGTTAATCAGTTTTTGTCTCCTCACACCAACCACAGGACCGATAAATACGGCGGAGATTTCTTCAACCGCATGCGGTTCCTGACAGAAATCATCAAGGGCATTCAGTATGCAGTCGGCCCGAAATTCCCGATTTCCGTCCGCATCGACGGAAATGAGTACATTGACGACGGCATCGATGATGCAGAAGGCATCCATATCGCACGGTATCTGGAGAGTCTTGGTATTCAGGCCATTAATGTCAGCTGCGGCACCTATGAGTCCGGCCACACAATCGTGGAACCGAATTTTTATGAGGAAGGCTGGAAAAAGCACCTGGGCGCAAACATCCGCAAGAGTGTCAAAATCCCGGTAATCGCGGTCGATGATATCAAGCATCCAGCTGTTGCTGAACAGCTTCTTGAAGAGGGAGCCTGCGATTTTGCCGGACTCGGACGGGCCAATCTGGCAGATCCGGCATTTGCGAACAAGGCCAGATCCGGTCAGGATGTCCTCATCCGCAAGTGTATCGGATGCATGGAGTGCTTCCGCATCCTGAATCTCGGGCTTCCGCTCGCCTGTACGCTGAACCCGGTTCTCGGGCGCGAAAACCATTGGGGCGAGGACAAGCTGGTCAAGAACGGGAATGGAAAGACCGTGGCTGTTATCGGAGGCGGTCCGGCCGGCATGCAGGCTGCCCTTGTTCTGGCGAAGCGCGGCTTCCACACCGTCCTGTTCGAAAAGAGTGACAGACTCGGAGGTACAGCGAATCTTGCTGCTATTCCGCCGCACAAGCAGATGATTGCCGAATTTGTCCAGACGCAGGAGGCGGAGCTTGCGCAGGCCGGCGTAGAGGTGCGTCTCTATACACCGGCAACAGTAGAAGCTGTCAAAGCGCTGAATGCAGAAGGTGTCTTCCTTGCAGTTGGCGGAACCCCGATCCGTCCGAATCTTCCGGGGATTGAGAAAGCGGTTTCCGCTGAAGATGTCCTTGCAGGCAAAATCTCTGTCGAAAATGAATCTGTCATCGTCGTCGGCGGTGGTGTCACAGGGCTTGAGACCGCTGAATGGCTCGGCTTAAAGCAGAATAAGGTAACCGTTATTGAGATGACCGATAAAGTTGGCGGTAATCTCTACCCCAGCATCAATATCTATCTGCAGAAGGCCATCACCAAGGAAGGCGGCCAGATTCTGAAAAATACCACCCTCCTCTCTGTTGCCGATGGCGAAATCTCTGTGGCAGACAGCAAGACAGCCTTTACGCGCAGCATCAAGACCGACCGGGTCATTCTGGCTATGGGTGTTCGCCCGGACAGAAGTCTCGAAAAGGACTTTTCAGAAGCATTTGACGATAAGCTCATACTGATTGGGGATGCCGACAAGCCCGGACAGATTATCGACGGACTTCATGCAGCGTATGACCGTGCATTTGTATTTGAGGCGTAAACAGAAGGAGGAAACGTGATGAAGGACTTCAAAGATAAAGTTCTCGTTGTGACGGGAGGCTCCAGCGGCATCGGACAGGCGATTGCCAAAGAGGGCGCACTGCGGGGCATGAAAATCATCATCAACGGCATGACCGAAGCCCATGTGGAGGAGACACTGGACATGCTCCGGAAACTCGGTGCAGAAGCCTATGGTCTGACAGCGGATATCTCGGAATACGAAAATGTCCAGAAACTGTTCGACCTCACGATGGAAAAATTCGGCCGGGTCGACATGCTCTGCAACAACGCCGGCGTCGCTGTATCCGGCCCAATCTGGGAGATCCCGCTCAAGGACATCCACTGGATTACAGAAGTGAATATGATGAGTCACCTGTACGGCATGCACATCTTCATCCCGCAGATGATCAAGCAGGGAACCGAGGCTGAGATCGTTAATACCGAATCGACTGCAGGTATTATGACCAGCGGCAACGCCATCATGTACCATGCCACCAAACACGCCGGCGTGGCAGCCTCGGAGTGCGCCTACTTAAGCCTCCGGCAGAGAGGACTGGAACGCATCCATGTCCACTGCCTGATGCCGGCCTTTGTCCAGACTCATATCCATGAGGCCGACAAGAGACGACCGGAGCGCTTCGCGATTGATGATGATCCGTATTACAAGAGTCAGGAATTCACCTCCGGTTATGTCCGCAGTGAAAAGCAGGTAACCGCAGGCATGCCGATCGACTATGTTGGAACCTGCGTCTTTACGGCCATTGAGGATGAGAAATTCTACATCTATACCCATCCGGAATCCCAGGTGGTGGCCGGTATGCGTGTTAAGCGAATGGTGAGCGGCGAAAATCCGCAGTGATCCTATCAGTATAAAGATCTAAAGGGGCTGTGAAAAAACGTTTTTACGTTTTTCACAGCCCCTTCCAAATTCTCTACTATTCTCTTTTTATTCAGTCCATCGAGCTCAAAATTGATCTCACTCCGGCTTGTACTCGTCAAAATCGTAATGAATCGTACCGAACGGCGTCTCCTGATCCCGGATCGCGATCGACTTTGACATCGCTTTAATTTCATCCGCTGTGACACTGCGGCCAAGCTTACCGGAGAGAACGCACCCATCTGACAGAAACGCAGTCTTCATCGCGATATACGGGGAGTCAATGCGTGTCTCATCTGTCAGATCGCCACGAAGATAAGAGTACCATTGCAGCTGATTATCGTTGTACATCTCCATTTCCGGATGAAGCAGGAGCTCCTGCTGACCGGTTACATCGCCGATCGCGCAGTCCAGCTTCTCATCAAACAGTCTTGCCTTGTCATCGACACCGAGCCATTCCAGTCTCGGCTTCTGAAGAACACCGCCGCCAACGATCTGTCCGCCTGCCGGGACTGCCATCGGACCACCTGTCTGATCGACATCTGTAAACTTAAGACCGCCAAGAGATCCGGCAATGAACGAACTTCCGATCTCATCCATATGGATCGCCCAGTCTTCGTAGATGTCCATGGAGAGGCCGCCCTTGAAACGGGCAATCGCGACGCTAAGGTCCTCAACCGGCGCATGGCATCCCACCAGGTCATCGATCCGCTTGTCTCTCCAGTAATCGCAGGTCGTTACGCCATAGACGCTCTCAAGTTCCGGCATACCCAGGACATACAGCATCTGAGCCAGATGGTAAATTCCAAGGTCAAACAGCGGGCCGTGAACGCCAATCTCCGGATTGACAAAATCATGACTGAAAAACGGCATATCGTAGCCCGGACGGCCCTGGCGTCTGTGACCAACCGAACGTGCGTGATATACTTTGCCGAGCTTTCCTTCCGCAACCATTTCCTTTGCAATCCGCGTCTGCGGATTGTAGATGGAGCTGATCTGAACCGCAAGCTTCTGGCCATATTTCTTCTGTGCGTCGTACAGGATCTTTGCGTCCGCGTAACTCGCGGCCATCGGCTTTTCCGAATAGCACGGGAAACCGGCTGCCATGACGGCTGTAGCGACCGAGGTATGCAGATTGTTGTGAACGCAGACCTCAACCTCATCAATGTCGTCCCGCTTCAGCATCTCACGGAAGTCCGCATACAGATTCTCCTTCGGGATACCGTAGCGCTCTCCGAATGCGGCGAGACGCTCTGGAATAATCTCAGCAGCTGCAACGACAGTCAGGTTGTGGCCACGTCTCTTCAGGTTATCGATGACAGTCATGTGGCGCTCCGAAATCATTCCACAGCCAATGATAGCAATTCTAATTTCTTTTTCCTTATGCATTTTTTATCTCCTCTCTGTTCTCAGATACCAAGGATCTTCAGGTACTCACGACTCATCCGCGCACATTCCAGCGGATCCGTGTCATAATGCTCATCCTGCTCGACGACATACCACTTCGTGCCGCCCTGCTCTGCTGCTTCCAGAATCGGCTGCCAGATCATCTGTCCAAAGCCGACCGGACGGAAGCCGAAGTAACCTTTATTTTCGCTCTCATCTTCTTCCTGATCGATGCCGATCAGCTTGTACATGTTCTTGACTTCACCCTTTTTGATATAATCCTTCAGGTGAAGAACCGGGAGACGTCCTGCGTACTTCTTCACGAACCCGACCGGATCCTGCGTGGCGACATCGCACCAACAGGTATCAAGCTCGCTCTGCAGATGATCATGCGGAATTGACGCAAACATCTTGTCATATCCCCAGGTGCCATCATCCAGCTTTACAAATTCGAAGTCATGATTATGGTACAGGAACGTCATCCCGGCCGCATGGATCTTCTCGCCGACCTGATTCAAGAGCGGGAGAAATTTTTCAAATCCTTCTCGGCTTACACCCGGCCGATACTCCTCTGCCATATACGGCATAACGAGATACTGAACCCCAATCGTCTTGTAATCATCAATAACCTTGTCCAGGTCTTCCACCATATCTGCAAATGGGACGTGAGCACTGATCGGCACAAGCTCGATCTTCTTCAGAGTGTCCCTGATATAGGCCGGATCAAGACCATACAGACCGGCAAGCTCAACGCCGTCATAGCCCATATCCTTTACCTGCTGCATCACTGATTCAAAATTCTCCGGTGTCTTCTCCAGAAGATCACGAAGTCCATATACCTGTACGGCTACTGGAAGTTTTTTCATTTCTTGGTCCTTTCTGTACGTCACTTATTCAAAATCGATCGACTTGCCGGTTCTGCCGGACTCGCGGACGGCATCCATCAGACGCAGCACACGACGGCACTCATCAATCTTCACAAACGGTTCTTCTTCTCCATTGCGGAACTTCACATAGTGCTCGAAGTAATTCCGATGGCTCGTATGCACTTCCGGAAGCGGCTCGGTCACAATTGTTCCATCCGGTGCCGGGCCAAAGGATCTGGTCGGTCCTGCTGCCGTCATGGTCCGGTGCCCACTGACATTGGTAAGGAGATGAGTCGTGCGGACGATCTTTCCTTCCGGGAAGAAGCCGTCAACATATGCTGTTCCTCTGTTTCCGGCGACAAACCAGTGGCGCTCAAACCACTTGTCCTGGACCTTGTCGGCCAGGTAATAGGTTCCGAGCTCAACCGTCACCGTGACATGATTGTCGAAACGAAGCATAATCTGGAAATAATCATCGACTTCCTTGTTGATGACATTGCGAATGTCCGCATAGACACTCTTCAGCTTCGCGCCCGGGAACATCCACAGCACCTGATCCAGGAGATGGACACCCCAGTCATAGAGCATGCCACCACCTTCACTGACAAATACATGCCAATCATGCATGTTGCCATTGAATCCGTAAAGCTGATTCTTGATCGCGTAAACGTCGCCAAGCGTACCAGAATCATAGACAGCCTTTGCTGTGCGGAAATCCGGATCGAACCGACGCTGCTGATGAACCGTAAACGTTACACCGTTCTCTTTGCATGCCTGCTCCATCTCATCAAGATCACTAAGGCTCATTGCAACCGGCTTCTCGCAGATCACATGTTTGTGTGCTTTTGCAGCCTGGATTACCAGATCATGATGCTGGTTGTTGTTCGCTGCAATAAGAACCGTGTCAACCTCTGGGTCTGCAAAGAGTGCCTCGTTGCTCTCATAGCGCTTGAGCCCCTCGCTGACATCATCGAGCTGCGTCTTGTCCCGATCGGAGAATCCAACCAGCTGAATGCCCGGAAAATCCTTCAGCATCTTTTCGTGCTCATGTCCCATAAATCCATGGCCGATAATGGCCAGATGTACTATATTTGCCATCTTGAACTCCTTTCTGATTGTTTTTCAATCGATCCTCTTTATATTCTCGTAATGCTTAAGCCAGTTCTGTTCAGTTATGATTCTGCTTTTTCTTCTGTCGCTTTTTCCGCCTCATGACGCTTGATAAGCCGTGCGCGGATATCATCAGCATCCTGATCCGACATCCTCCAAAGCAGGCATAAAAGAGCTGCAATCACAAAGAGAATGGCAGGAATCAGATTGACTGTAATATTGATACCTCTCTGCGCAGCTGGTGTCTGCGCCTGGTTCGCAACATAGCCGAAGGCAAAGATCAGAGGGACACCGACCGCTCCACCAATCGCATTGCCAAACTTTGTCGCCAAACCATAAGTCGCATACGCGGTTCCATCAGTTCTCACACCACTCTTCTCTTCCATGTAATCGACGGAATCTGCCACCATGGACAGTGTCATCGGGAAGCCGACATTGAATAATCCGAAAATCACATCTCCCACAATTACGACCGGAATGTTGTTATATGGAGCCATAAACATAATGAAGAGTGCCACGGCCTGTACAAGCATCGAGCCCATCAGCACATTCCGCTTGCCAAATTTCTTGGCTGCAGCTGGTACGAAGAATGATCCTACAATGCCCAGAAGTGTCGGCAGCGTCATAATGAGCGAAATCAGTTTAAAATCACCGAGATCATAAATGATCCAGTACGTTTCCACTCCGATTCTTCCCATGAAAGCGGTCATTTGAATCGTCATGATCGCCGTTACAATCATCAAATATTTGTTGGTTACCAGGTTTTTAATCGTTTCCTTAAAGGAAATTTTCTTTGTCTGTGCAGAAGCCATCGGCTGGACAACTTCCCGGGAAGTAAAGAAAACAAGCAAAAACAGGGGAATGGAAATGATGGCGTAGATCACTACCGTCATCAGGTAGCCATGAGCATCCGCAGCCTTTGCTCCTTTATGAGAAAAAGCGAGAAGAAGGATTGGAGACAGGGCGTTGACAATAGCCATGCCGGCATTCATGCCGATGCTTCTGGATGTACAGATCTTATTTCGCTGGTCCGTATCCTCACTCATTACGGCTGCCAGTGCGCCATACGGGATATTCGTCAGGGTATACAGCATACCGGCTGCAATGTACATAACAGCTGCCCAAATCACGCCTGCCGTACTTGACCCGCCAAACGGGTTCGTAAATGTCAGAACGGAAAACAGGGCCAGAAACGGGCAGCCAAAGGCGATGTAGGGGCGGAACCGTCCCCATCTTGATTTCGTATGCTCCGCGATTGCTCCCATCATCGGATCATTCACGGCATCCCAGATCCGGGCGATAATCATGATTGCCGATACCGCCAGTGGGCCGATGCCCACAATATCTGTATAAAAAATGCTGAGATAAGAACCAACAAAAGTCCAGACAAATTGGGATGCCAGGTCTCCAAATCCATAGCAGATGACTGCTGCTTTGGACGCCTTTAATTTTTTATCCATACAGAACTCCTTTTCATCATGTAATTTCATGCCTGTATCCATCCTCGGAAAGCGGCCGCCTTTTCCGATCAGGATCTCTCGAAACCTCGGACATGACTCAAATAAATTTGATGATTGTATTGTATATAAATGTTGAAATCTCTGCGCTCCTTTCGTTTCAAATCTATGTCAACTAATTGCATTTCCGTCTCAGCACAACGCATGCACGCAATATCTGCATATCATTTATTGCAGGACGTGCAGGCTTCTGCTACACTGGTGATATCCTATCTATCAATGAATGAATATATTCTATACTAAAGGTAAAATAATGAATGGATTACATTACGAGGTCCGAAGAACCTCTTCTGACATAGAAGAAATTCATGCAACGATAACGGTTCTCTTTGTACTGGAGGGAAGCATGACAGTCAAGATGCAAGGAGACACCATCGTCATGCGCGAAAGAGATCTGCTGCTCATCAACCCCGGCATTTCCTACGAACTAGCAGGACGGGGCGATCTTCTGTACGGTGAAGCCAGTTACTCCATGCAGATCGTCGCCGATATTCTGAATGGAAAAGATCTGGTCCTGTATGCGGATTCCGTCCGAGACCATCTGCATTCTTACGAGGATCTGAGAAACATCTTTTATGAACTCACAGCCTTGTTCGCTGACAATGTTCACAAAACAAATGCGGCAATCGACAGTCTTCTTCTGAAATTACTGGATTGTCTGATTGAACACTATCCGCAAGAAGAGTCCGACTCTGCACATCAAGAGGATTCTAAAAATTCACAGGATGCACGGCTACGTCAGATCATGCAGTACATCATGAGTCATCTATCCACAGAGATTAATCTGACCGAACTGGCTGATCAGATGTATGTATCTGTATCCACGCTTTCTCGTATCTTTCATAACAGTACCGGGGTCTATTTTACAGATTATATCAACCGGCTGCGCGTGAGCACCGCCATCAACCTTCTCCGGCACTCTGATCAGAGCCTGACACAGATCGCTATGAATTGCGGATTCTCCAACTCAGCCTCTTTCAATCGATCCTTTAAAAAACTGATCGGCAGTACCCCTTCTGCCTACCGGGAAATGATACACGCAGAAATGGATCAAGAACTTTCGATGCGCAGCCTGGAACGTCAGAAGATTAAAGAGGATCTGCGAAACCGGGGGTATCTGGACTCTATGCAGAATATTACCGAAACAGATACAATTGATACATCTCTGGCTGCCGGTCAATTGTATCAGAAAGTCTGGAACCAAGCTATCAATGCCGGCGACATTGACCAAATGACACGGGCAAATATGCAGTTTCACATTCTCTATCTGCAGGAGCACCTGCACTTCCGCTATATCCGGCTCTGGAATGTATTCTCAAAGCGGATGATGATCACAGACAGAGAAACACCTGATGTGTATAATTTTGACAGCATTGATCTGGTTCTGGACTTTCTGGTCCAGCATCATCTATTTCCATTTCTGGATCTAGGAAGAAGACCAGACATGGCTGTCAAAGATATGCTGTCAAACAGAGATGTCATTTATCTGCGCGAAGAATATCTCGACTTTCCGGATCGCGTTAGCTGGGAGCATTGCCTTTCATCTTTTTACTCCCATCTTTTAAACCGGTACGGATTAGAAGAAGTTTCGCACTGGATCTTCGAGCTGACGCGCGATAGTATCTATGACAGCCCTCTGTATGGTGATCCCAAGTATGACTTTTACGATGCATGGAAATTTTTCTACCTGTGCACAAAGCAGATAGTCCCGCAGGCTCTCGTCGGTGGAATCTCGATGGCCGTGAATGAACAATGGGATTATCTGAAGACATTTTATACTCGCTGTACAATGGAAAAATGCCCGCCGGATTTCGCATCTTTTCTGCTTTTTCCTTATGGTCAGCTATCATCAGAAGAGCAGAAGGAGGGTCGACATACCCTCTCGCAGGGTATGCATCAGAACGAACGGGAAATATCAAAGATGCGGCAGCTCATGGATGAATCCGGGCTCTCTGACAGACTTCTTTTTATCACAGAGTGGAACAACTCTATCTCAAATCGAAACTTTCTGAATGATGATGTCTTCCGCTCTGCGTACCTAGTCAGCGGCATTGCAGACCTTTGGGGAAAGGTGAACCTGATAGCCGTCATGGCTGCGTCCGATTGGGTTTCCAGTTATGCAGATACACGAGGAATTGTTAACGGGGGAATTGGGCTTCTGACAAAAGATACTATTCGAAAGCCGGCTTTCTATGCTCTCGAATTTCTGAATCAGCTCGGAAATCACTACCTGATATGCAACCAGCATATGATCGTCACGGAACAGGATAATGGAGATTTATATCTTTTGTGTTTCCATTTTTCCTGGTATACGCCACACGCTGGCCAAAGCGAGGATATCAGTATTGGGGAGTGTTCGCATCTCTTTGATGACAAGCGCCCGATGAGTCTCCATCTTACGCTTCTTAATCTGAAACAGGCCGGAAGTTTCTATGTTAAACGGCAGGTTTTGAATCAGAAAAATGGCAGTATATTGAATGAATGGGGTAAATACCAGTATGAAAATAACCTCTCCCGGCAGGATGTCAAATATCTGCAGGAAATCAGCATCCCGACCATATACCTTGAGCGGGTACATGTGGATGATGATCATACGATGCAGCTGGAGATCACCCTGGAACCAGAAGAGGTTTCCCTGTTACATATTTATCATACTGAAGAATAGAATAATTAAACGATCAGAAGCCGACGCTCATTGACATGATGGCCAAATTCAGGCATGAAGACCATGTTTTCCTTATCCGGATCCAAATGTGCCTGAATAATCGGTGGCATATAAGACGACGTAAAGCAGAAGCCGTACTTCAGATCGTGGTATCCCTGAGCCAGGCCGCCCAGTTTCTTAACCCGCAAGACGGCCGGTTTCAGGACAGACCAGTGTGTTTTCCAGTTGACGCTCATTTCTTCGTTAGAATACTCCTCGCCATCAATCACCCACGTAATCTGATCTTTGTCGAATTTTTCGCCATCAACATACAACGTTCCCGGCATGATCTGCGAGAGAAAAATGCCTCGATAGTACGGAAGCCTGACCTTAAACTGAAAGCCAGTAACCTGTCCCTTTTCATCTTTGATATTCCTGAATCCGACTGACTGAATTACTTGTTTTTCCATATGTGTCTCCTCTTACAAAAATTAATCGGATGGGCAATCCGGAATTCAAAACCGACTTTAGCAATCCAGCGTCTGAATTCCGGCCTTGTCTGCAATCTTCTGTTCTCTGAAATCACTCAGTCTCCAAGAAGCCGTTTCAGCATGATATGCTGTTTTCTCAGTGTCTGACCAACCTCATACCCATCATTGTATTTATCCGCACCTTCATATTCGCTGAGCAGATATCCGTCATATCCATGTTCCTGCATGACCCGAATGATTTCCGGATACGGAATGGTCGTTTCTTCAAAATCATCACTCATGTGAATGAATTTCGCATGGCAGCAATAAATATATGGAAGAAGCGGAATGATGTCCTCCGGCTTATTCGGCGTATAGTTCGGATCCCGCCACTCACCTTCGCTAAACTCCGTACGGAACACAGAAAAATCAATGTTGAGGCCGAAATTCTTTGTCCCTGTTTCTTTAATAAAATCAACAAAATCAGTGACCAGTTTTCCTTTCAGGTTGGATGGATTATGAATTTCCGGGCACATCTTGATGTTCAGCTGCTCGGCAAGAGGCAGGCAGCCATTGATGATCTCTCTCCAGTTCTTAACCGGCTCCAGCAGATCATTGATGACCGGCATCTTGGTTCTCATCACCGTAAAACCAAGGCGGTGCGCCAGCCGAATGTCACGACTCAAAAACTCAATCGCCTCCTCAGTTGTCAGATCACGGTCTCTCAGAACGTGAGAATCAATCCAGTTACCATATTCGACAGGGACAATCTCGTACTTATCGCAGAGACGGAACCAGTTCTCCACCCACTCATCACTGGGATACGGGTAGTTCTCAATGTGTGTGTTTGCAAGGATCTCAATCCCGTGCGCTCCCATATCGTGCACATCCTCGAAGCAGTCCTCCAGTGTCTTAGTCAGACCAAATTCTGCGGAATAGCTGTAAAGCGCCACCCCTCTCTTGGGGCCCTTTCTTTCATACTTGTACATTGCATTACCTCCAAAAGTCTTTTGATGGTTGTTATTGTACAAGTCCGACTGTTTTATTACTTCTCACACCTGTTGAAATATCGCGCTTCTCTTGCATTCCGTTTGCGATACAAAAAGGCCATGCAATAAACACAAATCATTTATTGCATGACCTTGATGAAGCACAACAAAAGTTATGCCGCCCAAGCAGACCTTTGCAAAAAGAATGGCATATCCTTTGTGCGATCATAATCTCCACATACTCAACGGAATACTATGGGACAATGTAGTTCCACACGTCCCAGTATCCGTTTGTAAATTTGATGTAGTTTCGCGCCTCGTTAACTGACATGCCTGCACCAACATTCTGTCTATATAATAAGCCTTTTTCGAGCAGAAGGAGGCTGGCTGATCCGCCCTTTTAAGTGAACCAGCCAGTCTTTGTTTTTTTCCACTATGACATTTACATGGAAAGCATAAACAGGTTCCGCACATCCTCTTTTGTAAGAATCCGATACCCACCCGTTAAGATCGGCGTTGCCTTCACGAGGTCATCCAGCATCTCCCGCCTGACCCCCAGTTCTTCAAGGTGCAGCACAAGCCCCATCTGCTTCATCCAGAGTTCCATCCGCACGAGTCCTTCCTCTGCAATCTCATGATCTGATTTTTCGACAGGATCTACATCCCAGACATGCTCCGCAAAACGAACGAACTTCGGAAGTCCGCTGGATAAGATGAACTGATAATATGGGATCGAAACTGCTGAAAGCGTCATCCCGTGTGTCGCGTTGGTCACTGCGCTGACCGCCTGCCCCAGCTTGTGAACCATCCAGTCCGTCGTCTTTCCTTTGGAAATGAGAGAATTTAAGGCCCAGGTTGCCGACCACATAAGGTTGCTCCGTGCCTCATAGTTATTCGGATTCCTGACGGCGGCCAGACCTGAGTGAATGACCGAGCGCATCAGTCCTTCACTGATATAGTCCGACGTGTTATCGTCTTCGCCGGAGAAATACTGCTCACAGATATGGCAGAAGATGTCGTAAATGCCGGCAACCATCTGGTATTTCGGCAGCGTCATCGTAAAGCGCGGATTCATGATGACAAACCGCGGAATCATCTCCGGCTTTGTGTCTGAAAAATCATAGTCAAGCTTCAGCTTCTTCGCCGGGTTCGTAATCACCGCTCCGCCGTTCATTTCCGAACCGGTTCCGACCATTGTCAGAACGACACCGACCGGAATGATCAGGCAGTCCGGCTCCTCCTGGCGGACCAGATATTTTTCCCACGGATCCTCCGTGCAGTTCACAGAAATCGACAGCGTCTTCGAATAATCAATCACAGATCCGCCACCCACTGCCAGAATGAGATCCGGCTTCACAGACCTCGCGATCGCTATGCCGTCCGCAAGCTTATCCGTCGTCGGATTGGGCATGATCCCGCTAAGCTCCGTCACCTGCTTTCCCTGCTCTTCGAGGATCTTCCGAACTTCCTGATAGATCCCGTTTTTCTTTATGGAACCGCCGCCATAAGTCATAAGAACTGACCGTCCGTACCGCGCAAGTTCCCCAGCCAGTGCGTCCATGGCCTGCTCTCCAAAATGCAGCCTCGCCGGATTACAATACGAAAAATTCCCAAGCATAACCTTCACTCCTCTCTCAGCACGTTCTGTCTTGAGTATATCCCTCTTTCCCTATCTGGCAACCGGAAGTTCTGCCTCGTTTTGGTTCTTCTCATAAAGGCATTCGCCCTGAATCCAGGTCTCAAGAACCTTCGTCTGGTAAAGTTTTTCCTTCGGTACCCGGATCACATCCTGAGACAGCCAGACAAAGTCGGCATCTTTTCCGGCTTCGATAGAACCCTTCGTCTTCTCCAGATCAAGCTCATAGGCGCCATTAATGGTCAGGATTCGGAGTGCTTCTTCCACAGACAGGCACTCTTCTGGCGCGTAAGGTTTCCTCGATTCCTTGGGATTGTACCGGTTCACCATGAGATGCAAAGACATCATCGTATCCGGCGGAATTGTCACCGGGTAGTCGCTTGCCTGCGACATCCGGACACCATGCTTCTGAAAACTCTTCAGATAGTACATATGCTCTGCCCGATCCCTGCCAAGGTTCGGTGTTTCGAGCGGCGCATAGAGCGGCGTCTCATAATGCCAGTATGGATTGACCACAGCCATAATGCCGTATTCCGCCATCTTTTCCGCCTGATCTTCATGGCAGACCTGCAAGTGGGTGATCTGATTTCGGTAATCGGATCCGCCAAGCGTTTTCTGCGCCGCAGCATAGGCGATAATGGCTTCATCAATGGCTGCGTCTCCGATCGCATGGGCATGGACTCGGTAGCCTTTCTTTAGCGCGTGCAGAACTCTTTCATTCAAAAGATTCTGTGGATAGAGAACCGGCCCGCAATCATACGGCGGCATCCGATACGGTTCCCGAAGATATGCCGTATGCCCGTCAATAACACCGTCGAGAAACACCTTGACGGTATTATACTGAAGTTTTTCATGGTTCTTAAATTCCTGATGCAGTCGATCAAGATTTGCGAAAAAGGACTCTTCATCCATTTCCGGGTACAGGGTCTGCGCGACCCGAAAGGTGATACGCAGCTTTCCTTCCCGCTCCAGTGTTCGGTAAGCCTCGTTTCGAAACGCCTCTTCCGGCAGGTCATTTCCAGCCATCGGTTCAAAGGCCATCGTGACGCCAGTCGAAAGTGCCAGATCCTGGTAAGAAAGAATTCCGTCTGCAAACCGCCTGACTGACGGCTTAGGCAGAACCTTTCCGGCCAGTGCCACTGCTCCGCTTTCCTGCAGAAAACCAGTCGGTTCACCCGTTCCTGGTTCCTTACAGATATGTCCAGACGCCGGATCCGGCGTATCGCGGGTAATCCCGCAGGCCTCAAGCGCCGCTGTATTCATCCAGAGACCGTGATGGCCTTCATCATGAATGAGAACGGGACGGTCAGGAACAACTGCATCAAGAAGATCCCGTGTAGGACCACCCTGCCCAAATAATCCCGGGTCAAAGCCGGTGCCTTCAATAACCGTCTCCTCCGGATGCTGTCGAACATATGCATACACCTGCTCCTGGCACGCCGCGATACTCTCACCATTCACGTACGGACCGTTCAGCATTTCATAAGATGAGGACACATGCGCATGTCCTTCCGTAAAACCGGGAACAAGCAGACCGTACGGATACTGAAACACCTGCGTTCCGTGTCCACGAAACGGCTCCAGTTCCGACTTGCCTCCGACCGCAAGAATCGTTCCATCATAACCGACCGCAAATCCCGGCTTCACAGAATGCTCTGCATCTCCAGTCCATACGTTCCCGTAGATCAGATACTTTGCTTCCATCGCATGTCCTCCTTTCAGCTCTCTGCCATTTCCACAGGGAATGCCAGATTCTGTATTCCTGTTTCGTTCCGTTATCAGCTACTCATAAGCTGTGTATAGAGATCATCCATCTTGCCGATCTGCGTATCACTAACAGCCGGTGCGTGATTTGATGTATCCTGCCAAAGCTCGGTGTACCTGGTCACGCATGGATTGTTATAGTAATCGTCCGGCAGATCCTGCGCGATCAGATCTTTTTTAAGGATCGGAACACCGCCGTATTCCTTCAGTGTTTTGACCGTTTCTTCCGGTTCATAGGTAAAGTTAATGAATTCCTCTGCCAGTTCCTTTCGCCCGGAGGTCTTCGCAATGGCCCAGTTCTGTGTATAGCCAAGGGCGGAACTGTCGACGATGTCAAAGGTGTCCCAGTTATCCTCTGAATCCGCGCAAAGATAGTTGTAATCCCAGCAGTAGGCAACAGAGCAGTCTCCTGCTTCAAGCTGAGACAGGGCGCTGCTGCCAACGAACGACGAAATATTATCCTTGATCTTTTTCAGCAGCGCCTGCGCATCCTCGAGCTCTCCATCATCCGTACTGACGGTGCTGTATCCCAGCGTCTTTAAAGCTCCCGCATAGAGGGAAATGGTGGCGTTGACGCTGCAGATCTGGCCTTTCAATGCCGGATCTGCAAGATCCTGAAACGACTTGATCTCGATCGGGCAGGTCTTCTTGTTGTAAACAATACAGGTAAAAAGCGGTCCGCTGATCGGAATCGTATAAGAGAAGTCCTCGTCACCTTCAGGACCGGTTCCTTTGGCCATGAAGGTATCCTGATCGATGTTGCTAAGGTTCGGTATTTTGCTTGTATCCAGCTTGGTCAAAAGACCGGCATCGATAAAGGACTTCACATATCCGCTTTCAAGATCGATAAGATCATAATCCGTTTTTGAATTGATCATCTTGGACAGGATTTCGTTCGTATCTTCAATGTAGGTAATGTTGACATCGACGCCGTATTTCTTTTCAAAATCCTTTACAACATCTTCAGAGCAGTCCCCGTCCCACATGAGAAGATTCAGGGTGTGGCTGTCCGATGCGGTTGTTTTAGCCGCTGCCGCCGTGTCTGTATGAAACCCGCATCCGGTCAGCACAGATGCGGTAAGCGCCGCTGCCAGTGACGCACTGATCACTCGGCTTCCCATTGTTTGATGATTCATAGCTATTCCTCCTCTCCTGTTTCCTTTGATTTGTCCCATTTTCCAGCTGCATCTTGCGTCCAAAGCTGCTGTGCCGCGGTCCGGCATGGACTTATGCTGTATGCCGATTACACAATCCGTTCTCCCTCAAAGAAGACCTGTATCGGGGAAACCGTATGGATTTCCTCAGCCGGGACCTCCAGGACATCCCGGTCCAAAATGCAGAAATTCGCGGCCTTTCCCGGTGTAAGGCTCCCCGCCCGGTGCGTCTCATGCATGCAGTCGGCTGCTCCCAAGGTATACGCAGATAAAAGATCCTCCCGGGGAAGACATTCCGATCGGGGCTCACGAATGGAGAACTCTGTATGGTCATCATGTCTGGTATGCCCGACCTCGATGCCAACAAATGGATTCGTACGGGGCATGTCCTCTTTATCAACCGTGTCACTGGAAGCAGAGATATGGCAGCCGTACCGGAAAAAATCACGGAAGCTGTAGAACGTATCAAACCGCTCCTGCCCAACATACTTTAGTGCTTCCGATCCGAAGCATCCGCCATTCCAGTGCGGCGTAAAGTTAATGCGGATACCGAGCGGCGCGATTCGTCTCCGGTCCACCGGATCCGTAAGTTCACAGTGGAGAAGCGTCATCTGCGTGTATATCATCTCTCCATTTTCTTCAAGCTCCCGCTTCACTCGCTCATAGGCATTCACGGCGACTCGAAAGGCCCGGTCACCAACCAGATGAATCTGCAGATGAAGCCTCGCCGCATTGATCCTCCGAATAACCTCTGTCAACTCATCCTCGGTCAGGTTGATCTGCCCATAGTTTTCAGGATCACATGCCTGCGGCCGAAGCAGCGCGGCGGTTCCGATTTCATTGGTGCCATCCAGAAACAGCTTGCAGGAATCCGACAGGATGTGTCTGGTACCATAGGTCTTCTGCCAGAACCTGGCCCGTTCAATCGCCTCGTCTACGTCTGCCAGCCCATAAAACAGGGAATTCGCATGATAATACATGTGGAGCCTGCCTTGATCATCAAGTGTCCGAAAAGCCTTCAGTGTTCCCTCATCTTCCGTAAAGCCATCCAGCACACCGCTGATCCCCCATCGGTTCATCTGATCAAGATATGGTTTCAGGCATGTAAGATCGTTGGTCGCCGGCGGATGCCAACCGATCTTCTGATACATCTTGTCAATATCGCGTTCATAGCGATGCTCATAGACAACACCATTTGGACTCCCGTCCGGATACCGCTCGTAATTCATGGTGGTTGTCGGATCATATGGCGTGTCCGCTGTAATGTCCATCAGGTTCAGCATGCAGCTGTTCACCAGGCACTGATGAAATCCCTGGTCGCATAAAAGAGCCGGCCGGTCACTGACATAGCGGTCAAAGTCTTCCTTCCTGGCCTTGCTGACCCATTCGGTCGGAGCCGACGTGGCATAAAGAAAGGGAACTGCTTCCTTCGGGTGCTGCAAGGTATACTGCCGGATGGCCTGAAAGATCTCTGTTATGCTTTTATATCCCCCTCGCTTGAGAAGGAAAAGCCACTGACTTCTGGCCACCGCCGTCACATGGGTATGCGGATCAAGAAAGGAGGGTATCACGAGCCGGCCGCCGGCATCGATCACATTCTCAACTTTCGACGCCCGATTTTTGCCTTGTCCTACATAGCGGATGATCCCGTTTTCGAACTCCATCGTATCAGCATAGGGACGTGCCTTATCCCCGGTCCAGATGCGGGCATTTCTGATTGCAATCAATCGTCTCCCTCCTTTTAATCTGCCATCAGCTTGTTGTAATACGTATCAAGAAGACTGATCTGGTCATCATTGATGCTGATCGCCCAGTTTTTACTCGGATCAGACGCATAGGCCAGATTCGACTTGACAGCCGGATTGTCGTAATACCCATCCGGCAGATAGGATTCCGTAGCGCTCTGAGATGTCACCGGAACGCCTCCAAATTCCTTGACGCCCCTCGCCTGTTCCTTGGGATCAATGATCGTATTGATAAACGCCAGAGCACCCTCATAATTCTGCGCTGTCTTGGGAATACCGGCGTACCCTACAGACATCTCATACGGGGAATCAAGCTCTGCCTGTGCGTAGGTATCCCAGTTGTCTTTGGATTCCCCGCAGACGAGTGGATAATCCCAGCCGAAGGATACGGATACATCCCCGTTTTCAATCAAAGAAGCTGCTGATGTTCCGGAGAAGTCTTTCACATTTTCCTTGATCTTCATCAGAAGATCTGTCGCCTTCTTGATCTCGTCTTCATTCGTTGTATCTGCCGAATACCCCAGACTTTCAAGCGCCGCGCCAAAGAGTGAAATCGTCGAGTTGACCATAGCAATCTGCCCTTTCAGCTTCGGGTCCGCCAGATCCTGAAACGACTTAATCTCGACCGGACAGGTCTTCTTATTGTACATAATCGTCGTGAATATCGGACCGGAAACAGGAATCGTATACGTTTCATCCTCATCTCCCGTGAATCCCTTGTTGTAGGTCGGCTCCATATCCTGCATGTTGGTGAGCTTCGACTTATCCAGCTTCTGCAAAAGTCCGGCATCCGTGAACGTTTTCAGGTAGGCACTTTCAATGGAGACGACATCGTAGTGCTCCGAGCTGTTGACCATCTTGGCCAGGAGGCTGTCCGTATTGTCGATATAGGACACATTGACTTTGATTCCCGTTTCTTTTTCGAAATTGGAAATGGTCGTGTCTGAAATTGTATCGCCCCAGATCATGATGTTGAGTTTTTTGGAAGAACTGCCTGGTTTTCCGGAGGTGCCACGGCTCCCACACGCCATGAGGGACAATGACAGCACGCCTGCCAAGGCCAGTGTGCATACTGTTTTGAGACCATTCGTTTTCTTTCTCATACGCTCAACTCCTTTCTTACTGTCTGCTGCGCCACATCAGCCCTCCAAAGAAAATCCCTGCAGTGGAAACGATGCAGCTGATCCACATGAGGGGCATCAGCCCGAAGGCATCTTTCAGAATTCCTGCCAGGATATACGCCACTGCATTCGCCGCGCCGACGGCGATCAGATTAATCAGGGACATGCCTTTGGTACTGTCCTCTTCCGGCACAGTCTCCATAACAAAATACACACTGCCTGCATAAAACACGCCCATGCCAGGCGCATCGAGAAGCTGGGAGACCATCATCAGCCCGCAACTTCCGGATCCGGTTGTTGCCAGAGCCCGCAGGGTGCAAAATACGCCAAAACCGGCCATGAGCGTCCGGATGGACAGGTGCCGCCGGATTTTATGAAACAGAAGCGCCGTCGGAATTTCCGCAAGCCCCACCGCAGCAAAGATAAGGCCATACTCCCGGTTTCCTCCGCCGGCATTCCGGACCTTATCAATGAGAAATGCCATATTGAGATCGTAGCCGGCAAAGATGAGGAAACATTCCACAAGGAACCACCGGTAGGCGCGGCAGTGGATGAGCACCCAGCCGGTTGAATGTGCCTTCCGAAGGAACCGCTTTCCTGATCCGGATCCCTGCTTTGGGTCCGGAGATCTCCCGGCGTTTTCGCTCCCTTCCGGCGGCATCCTGAGATTCACCAGCTCGAAAACAAGAAGCATTCCGATCATCAATCCAATCGCGCTGCCAAGTCCCCACCGTTCGGTCATCAGTCCCGTCAGTGCACAGGCAAGGCAATATGTCAGCGATCCGGTTGCGCGGGACAAGGGATAATTCATCGTCAGTCCGCTGTCCATGTATCGAATGGACAGGGACTCGATCAGGGGAAGCAGGCAGTTAATGGTAGCCCCGAACAGGAGAAACACAACGAATGCGATCAAAAAGTTGTCAGAAGAAAACAGAAGAAGAACAGAAGCAAAAACAGCAAGGACCGTCAGAACTGACAGAATGTATTTCAGCGGAATTCTGGCCGCCTTCCTGTCAGCAAACGTGCCAAGGACAAACTGGAATCCCATGAGGGACAGAAACCGCCCGCCACTGATCACGCCGATTTGGGTTCCGCTAAACCCCCGGGCCTCCAGAATCGGTGTTGCGTAAGACATGGCGACCGCGTCGATGATCCAGTACACGCCCTGCAGAAGACAATAGGCTCCGGTCAGACGGACATACGACCGGCTTAATGCAGATACGGTTCGTCCCATACGGTCAGGACCTGGCCGATGTTCCGCTCCTCGGCCCTTTTTACACATTCATAGCCCCAGCCGATATCAAGAATCGGCATGCCACCCGCGCTGATGAGATAAATATCCTCGTCGTTTGTCCGTCCTTTTTTTCTGCCGCGGATGATATCACCGATTTCTGTAATCTCACTGTCCGGAATCCGGCCATCCGCAACCATTTCCTCAAAAAAGATCCCCGGGGTACCAGTCGAGATCCGGTTGCCATTCTTGTCATATTCCTGATAGACCTTGATGTATTCCTGATACATGCCCCGGCTGTCAACAACCTTTTTCATGTGATCTGCAATGAAGTCGTGATCCGTAAAATCCATTGTACCGGAGGAAATGATCGTTGTGCCGGGCGCAAGCCATGCCGGATCAACGACCGGCCACTGGCGGGGGATGGAGGAAACAGCCTCGCTGATGAGTTCTGTCTCGGAAACTGCTTCCTTAAGCGTTGCACAGATCTCCACTTGTTTGATTGATGGGAACTTTTTCTCTATGAACTGTTTCATGTCTGCCGCACTGCGGGATTCAGGTGAAGATCCCTTAATCTTGACATGCTCAATCTCTGGGAAAGCAACCGCAAAGCAGTCCATGCAGGCCTTGTTGATCTCACCGGCTCCCAGCAGGGTCAGCGTATGAACCGGGCTTTTCACCGTATACTGGGCCATGACAGCCGGTACGGCACCGGTCCGCATCGCGCTTAGGAGGTTTGCGGAAAAGTACGCGAGCGGCTGCCCGGTTTCCACATCGCTCAGCGTACACATAAGGATCGACCGTGGAAGTCCGCGGGATACGTTCCGCCCGTTTGACCCGTAATACTTCTCTCCGGCGATGTGAAACCGTCCGCCCAGATATCCGGGCATCGACATAAACCGCCGGTCCGGGCTGTCGGCCAGGGGGAATCCCGGGATCGGGCTCTTCTCAGGGAAAATGAGCTGCATGCCGTGCTCCCGGTGGTTCCGCCCACCCATGAGAATGTCGCCGTCGCTTAAAAGGCCAAGCACTTCCTTTACGGTCTCCATGCATCGTCCGGCATCCAAAACGCCGGCGCGGATCATGTCCGGCTCACTTAAATATCGAAACTGGATCTTTGTTGATGGTGTCATACCTTCTCCTCCCTTCTCTCAGACAGCCGCCGGCTTTGTCTTCCGGTTCCGAATCGCATCTAGGATGAGGTAAATCAGCAGGGCCGCGAAGCAGACGGCAAAAATAATCGTCGTTAACGCATTGATCTCCGGCGAAATACCTTTCTTGATCATGGAATAGACCTTCATCGGGAGCGTCACTGTTTCCGCATCCGCAAGAAAGCTCGTAATAATCAGCTCATCAAGGACGAGAGAAAAACTCATGAACGCACCAGACAGAATACCCGGAACAATCTGCGGACAGGTCACATGAAGAAAGGTATAAATCCGGTTGGCTCCGAGATCCATCGAGGCTTCTTCAATCGAGGGATCCATGCCAACGAGTCTAGCTTTCACGGTGATGTAAACGTAGGGAAGGACCAGTGTTGTATTGCCGATGATAATCGTCGGAACACCAAGTGACGTACCAGAAAAATTGAACATAAGGAGCAGCGCGACAGCCAGGACAATCTCCGGGATGACAATCGGGAAATAGATAGAGTTCACAATCAGGCTCTTGCCCGGGAACTTTGCCTTCCGCATGCCGACCGCGCCCAGCGTACCAATGATGACACCAAGGAGTGTGACCACTGCCGCGATAAACACAGTAATAAAGAAGATCTGCCAGAGACTGCCATCGGAAAACAGCTCCTGATAATATTTTGTCGTAAATCCGGCCCAGCTGACATTGGCCCGGCTGTTATTAAATGAAAACCGGATCATAATCACGACCGGTGCATAGAGAAACACCAGAACGAGGATCATGTACACTCTTGACAGAATCCGAAGCCTTCCTGCCTGCTTTTCTCTTTTCGTGTGCATACCTGCCACCTTCTTTCTTTTGATTGAAATAATGCTGTCCCCCCCGGGAAAGAACCAGACAGGGAAGTGCCGGATCCTTCCCTGTTCGTCAGGCCAGATCGTCAAGGCTGCCGCCCAACTTCGAATAGATGAGAACCATCACTAAAATAACAAGGGACAGGACCACCGACAGGGCCGCACCGAACGGCCAGTTTCGGGAAATCGTGAACTGACGGTAAATGAGGTTGCCGACCAGCATGCTCGTGCCGCCTCCCAGCATGTCCGTGACCATGTAGTAGCCGATGCAGGGAATAAACGTCAGGATCACGGCAGCAAAGATACCCGGGCTGGTGAGTGGGAGCGTCACACGGAAGAATGTTTCAACTGGCCCTGCTCCCAGGTCTTTCGATGCCTCAATCAAGGACTTATCCAGTTTTTCAATCGAGGAATACATAGGAAGAACCGCAAAAGGAAGAAACATGTAAATCATGCCAACCGTAACAGAGAAGTTGTTATAGAGAAGACTAAGCGGCTTCTTGATCAGGCCCAGATTCATGAGAAATGAATTAATCGTTCCGGAATTATTCAGCATAATCACGAAGCTGTACAAAATGACGAGACCGCTGACCCAGAGCGGAAGCATAAGAAGAATCGTCAGAATGCCGGAAGTCTTTTTCTTCACATGTGCGAGGATCGCGCCCAGTGGATAGCCAAGCAGCACCGTGAGAAGCGTAGTCCAGAACGCAATGAGCAGGGACTCGCGGACGACCTTAAAGTAGACCGGCTTTAGAATATCCGTATAATTTTGGGTTGTAAACCGGTAAACGACCTGTCCCAGAGCACCTTTCGTCATGAAGCTCATAACGACGAGGAGAACTACCGGAATCAAAATAAACAGGACAGACCAGATCGTCATGGGGCCGCACATTACAACGGTGCTGATCCGGCTCCGAAGCGACTTCTCTCGCCCGCGGGGCTTCTTTTCTTTTGTCTTTTCAGCTGTCATCCGGCATTCCCCCTCTCCTTCAGGTCATCTGCTGTTTCCAGCGGGATTTCGCTCTTCACTGGGATGATGACGGCATCGGCAGGGTCCCAGTCAAGGTACACCTCTGCACCGACCTCCGGCAGCTTCTCTCCTGCAATCCGATTCACTTTAATTTCATTTCCATTATTAAGCACAGCAATCAGCTTCATCAGGTTGCCGACAAAAATACATTCCTTAACCACCGCCCGAAGATAAAATCCGGCTGGCTGACTGGTTGATGCCCGCATCCGCTCCGGCCGAACGCAGACCGAAACCGGACTCTGCCGGTGCGGCATCCCAACCGAACACTTGGATGAAAGTCCCTCAATCGTTCCGATTTCCGTTCCGATCAGCAGCCTGTCGCCATTGATCTCTTTAACGACGCCATCGAACAGGTTTGATTCACCGATAAAGTTCGCGACAAACCGTGTCTTCGGATGATTATAAATCGTCTTCGGGTCATCAATCTGCTCGATCACCCCGGCACTCATAATCGCAATCCGATCACTCATCGTGAGGGCTTCCTCCTGATCATGGGTGACATAGACGAATGTAATCTCCAATTTCCGCTGCAGGCGCTTCAGTTCGATCTGCATCTGTTTCCGCAGCTTCATATCGAGCGCGCCGAGCGGCTCATCAAGGAGAAGCACCTTCGGCCGGTTAATAAGAGCCCGCGCGATCGCGACGCGCTGCTTCTGGCCTCCGGACATCTGCGTAATACGCCGCTTCTCAAATCCCTCAAGCTGCACCAGCTTCAGCATTTCTGTGACCCGTGTCTGAATCTCGTCCTTGGGAACCCGCTTGACCTTGAGCCCATAGGCAATGTTGTCAAAAACATTCATGTTCGGGAACAGGGCGTAATTCTGAAAAACGGTATTTACGGACCGTTCATAGGGCTCCTTCTGCTCGACGTTCTCTCCCTCGACCTTGACGAGGCCGGATGTCGGCAGCTCAAAACCAGAAATCAGGCGCAGCGTCGTTGTCTTGCCACAGCCAGACGGCCCGAGGAGTGTCAGAAACTCGCCCTCTTCAATGGACAGATTGCAGTTCTTCACGACGTGATTGTTTCCATACCACTTTTCAACATTCATCATGGATACAATTGGTGTTTCCACTCGTCCCACCTCCTCGTCAGTTCAGTGCGCTTTCACCGCGCTCATTGGTCCGGATCCGCATCGCATCGGCAATATCCGTGACAAAGACCTTGCCATCGCCGGTCTTCCCGGTGCTGATGCTGGTCGCGATATCCGCCAGGATGTCTTCATATTTGTCATCCTCAACGACGGTAAACACGAGGATCTTCGGCAGCAGGTTGATATCGGAGCCTGTAAAATGCATTTCAGAAATATAGCCTCTCTGTCGGCCGCTGCCCATAACGGACAGGACCGTCAGCCCTTCGCATTCATGTGAGAGAAGGATGGCCTTGATGCCTTCCAGCTTTTCGGGACGGGTAATGATTTCAATCTTCTTCATGGCTTATTCTCCTTTCAGCTCCGTGTAATATTCATCCATCAGACTGATCTGATCGTCATTGACCGCGATCTTCCAGGCATCATCATACAGACTGTTCATGCCGTCAATCGCCGGGGAATCAAAATAATCGGACGGCAGGTATGGAGCCAGCGCATCCTCATTTTCCACAGTCGGCAGGGCGTATTCGCTGTAACTCTTCGCCAGTTCCTCCGGCTTTAAAATAAAGTTGATCAGTTCTTCCGCCGCATCCTTATGCGTCGAGCTCTTCGGAACCGCAAAGTACTGCATGAAGTATTCACAGCCGCCGTCAAGATTCACAAATCCAAACTTGTCCCAGTTATCCTTGCTGTCGCCGCAAAGTGTCGGATAATCCCAGCAGAGTGCAGCGCTGCATTCTCCGTCTTCCAGCTGTGGAACAGCGGTCTCGCCAACGAATGCCTTGGTGTTCTGCTTGATCTGAAGAAGCAGGTCATTCGCCTCTTTCATCTCATCCTTATTGGTGGAGTCCGCCTGATAGCCCAGCGCCCGAAGCGCAGCCCCATAGAGGGAAATCGTGGAATCAACCAGAGCGACCTGTCCCTTCAGGGCCGGGTTTGCGAGATCCTTCAAAGACGTAATCGCGATCGGGCAGGTCTCCTTGTTATAGACGACCGTGGTATAGTTCGGAGCCATATCCGGAACGGTATAGTCAAGATTTTCATCTCCGATCGCTCCGCTTCCGTCCTTGGTGTAATCGGACTTAATGTAGCTTTCGTTCGGGATTTTGCTATCGTCGATCTTGGCCAAAAGATCGTTGTCAACAAATGACTTCACATACGCACTCTCCAGATCAATAAGGTCATAAGAAGCGCTGCCGTCGACCATCTTGGTCAGAAGCTCATCGGTGTTGGAGATGTAGCTGATATTGACCTTGATACCCGTCTCCTTCGTGAAGTCCTTGAACATATCTTCGGACCAGGTACCATCCCAGACGATGATGTTCAGCGCATCCGTATTGTCCACACTGACCTGCTTTTCGGATGCCTGCGAGTTAAATCCGCATCCGGACAGAAGGCTCATTGTCATGATCCCGGTCAGGCAGACCGCGCCTGCCGCCTTCCACCGGTTTCTGCCAAGTCCTGTTTCCTTTTTCATAAAAATCCCTCCCTTCAAAGCTGTCTGTCAGTTAATCCAAGGCCGTCTCGCATCTTTCCGGATGCATCAGACGGCATAAGGCTGATCCCAAAGTTTCAGGCTTTCGCCGATTCCCTGTTCCCGGGCCCGCTTGTAGCACTCATATCCCCAGGCCACATCCTCAATGGGCATACCCTCGATGGATACAAGGAAGATTTCATCCGGGCTCGTTCTTCCCGGCTTTTTGCCACGGACGATTTCGCCGAGCTCCGTGATGCTGTCGCGGGAAATCAGGCCATCCTGCACCATGTGAACGAAGTCCTCTCCCATGCATCCGGTATGCTTCCGCTGTCCATCTGCGTCGTACCCAACCTGGTCTTCCTCGGCGTAATTTTTGTACATGCCATATTCATCCACGACCTTCCGAAACGGGAGAATCGAAGCATAGTCCATATTGAAGGTTGAAGCGGAAATCACAACTGCTCCCGGCTTGATCCATTCTGCCTGATACTTGGGCCACTCGCCTTCCCGGCAGGAAACCGCTTCGCTTACAATGTCGGATCCGCGGATCGCTTCTTCAAGCGTCGCACAGACGGTTACCTGTTTAATCTGCGGGAAGCTTTCCTCTATGAATTCTTTCATTCCCTGGGCCGACCGGCTTGTGGGCGACGAGCCCTTAATCTTGATCGTATCGATCGCGTGCATTTTTGAAAGAATGGCCATGCAGCAGGATTTATTAATGACACCCGGCCCGATCAGAGCGAGTACGTGAGAATCCGGATTTGCAAGAAGCTTTGCAGCGAGTCCCGGCATCGCACCAGTCCGGATGGAACTTAAAAGATTCGCGGACATGTATGCCAGCGGAACACCTGTCTCCACGTCGTTTAACATCATCATGAGAATCGACCGCGGAAGCCCTTTGCTTCGGTTCCGACCGTTACTGCCGTACCATTTGCATCCGGTCATATGAAACCGCCCGCCAAGATATGCCGGCATCGCAATAAAGCGGCGGTCCCGCGAATTATTCAGCGGGAAATTGGGGATCGGAGACTGCTTCGGGAAATCAAGCATCAGTCCATGGGCGTCATGATGCGGACCTCCCATGATGACATCCCCATCATTCAAAAGACCCATTGTTTCTTCCATTACATCGACGGCGTGCCCGGAATCCAGAACCCCTGCTTCCACCATATCATCTTCGTTGAGCCACAGGATTTCCAGTTCCTGACTGCTGTCCCGATGCGTGAGTTCATGTTTTAGCTCTGCCATATACCCGCCTCATTTCTTTTGATCTTGTCTTCTGTTTTCTGTCTTTTGTTTTCGTATGCCGACATCATACGGGCAGAATCCCAGTTTGTAAAAGACGAATCTGGTTATGAACTGATAACCTGACAGTTATCAATTTTTCAAAGTGCTGGACTTACTCCGTATATTCATGCCTTTTGTCGTGCATAATGTACAATTTATCTGGGATAAAATTAGAAATTCTGCCAGAAAGACAGTTCACAAAATCCAAAATTGGTATAAACTGATAGCGAGGACAAAGAGGTACCCATGGCAGAGGTGCCTCTTTTTGTATTATTTTGTGCTTGTTTAAAAACAATTCGCATCTATGGTATGGAAAGGGCGGGTGAACCTGTATGGATTTTTTACAGCTCCGTTATTTCAAGAAAGTGGCCGAACTGGAAAGTATGTCGAGGGCAGCAGAAGAACTGATGGTCTCGCAGCCATCGCTAAGCAAAGTAGTGAAAAACCTGGAAGGGGAATTGGGAACCAGTTTGTTTGACCGAAAGGGAAGAAATATTGAACTCAATCAGAACGGCCGGATTCTGCTCAAACACGCAAATGCCATTCTTCGTCATATGGAAGATGCCCGTGCCGAGATCCGGGACGCAACAACCCGGAAGGCCGGAAAAGTGACGCTGTCCTCGCAGGCAGCTACGGGACTTCTGCCGGATATCCTGTTTGCCTTTCACGAAGTGTTCCCGGCGATCCAGATCATTGTGACGCACAAGACATCCCTCCTGCAGGATGGCTCCGATTTCTTTTTGTTTGCTTCGCGGGAGAAGCTGGAGGATCCGACGGTCCGCTGTCTTCTTAAAGAACGATGTGTCCTAGCCATGAGCCCCGAAAATCCTCTGGCCGCCAAGGAGGAACTAACACTCGACGACCTGCGGAACCAGGATTTTCTGATTCTGCAGAATAAGCGTTCCTTAAGTCAGATGCTGTTTCAATTCTGCGAAGAGGCCGGGTTTACACCGCACGTTGTCATGCAGTGTGATGTACAGAGCGCGGTCTTCAATATGATCGAGCACAACATGGGTGTCTCCTTCGTCGCGGAAAAGTCATGGAGCATCCCACACTCATCAAACATCGTGCTCCGGCCGATTCATCACAACGGTGCCTACCGGTATATCTATCTCAGGGAGCGGAAGGACGGGTATATTTCAGAGCCGGCAAGGCTCTTTGACCACTTCCTGATCCGGTATTTCGAGAAGCTGTGAGAAACATGCCGCCCGTATAACAATATGCGTTGTTCGGCATCAGATGGTTGCAAACACAATCCTGCAGAGGTCGCCATAAAAAGTGAATAGCGCAAGCTCAAAACAGTGCAACCGATCGATCTCAATCGTTCGGTTGCACTGTTTGCAACAACGGATATTCCTGCTTATTTGATTTACGGATATGCTCTTAAAAGATGACTTGTACCTGATGATCTGCACAAAAATCCATCCACTCAGCAGATGGCTTTTTGTCCGTAATCAGATAATCGATATGATTGATATCTGTCAGCTTCAGAAATGCCTTATTATCGAATTTCGTGTGATCGACAAGGAGCGCCACCTTTTCCGCATTTTCCAGCATAACGCGTTTAATCTCAGCTTCGCTTTCGTAGGAGTCATAAATTCCTCCATCCAGTCGAAGTCCCTTACAGCTGATCACAGCAAGGCGGGCATTATAGCTCCGAAATACATTTTTTGCCATTTCCCCTTGGAAAGACATACTCTTTTCGTTAAATACGCCACCGGTACAGATGATGCCGAATTTCCATGTTTTGATTTCCGAAAAGAGTTCTGAGGAATTGGTTACCACCATGAGATTCGGCTCATCTTTTAGCGCCTTCATGGCTTCCACAACTGTCGTACTGGAATCAGCAAACAGTGGCGAATTATGCCTTAGAAGCTCCACTGCCTTATCCGCAATCGCCCGCTTTTCCTGGATATTTTTTCTCTGACGCTCGTAGAAGTGAATATTTTCTGTGCTTCGATTGATATTCCAGATGACGCCGCCGTGAATACGAGTCACCAGTCCGTCTGCCTCCAGTTTATCCAGATCACGACGGATGGTCTCTTCTGTCACCTTCCAATTGCCGGAAAGTTCTCCAATGGTTGCTCTTCCCGTATTTTCAATATAATTTCTGATCTGCTCCTGCCTCTCCTTGCCGGATATTTTAGCCATAGTCCTTTGTCCTCCGTCTTACGGTGAGCTGAATTTCATACTCTTTTCTGATCCCCCATCAATATCTAGCAGAGCTCTTCAGGCGCAGTGGAATACAAAAAAGGAATGTTCATTCGCAACATCAGCTGCCACAGACTTCTTCGAATCTAACATTCTATATGTAATATATATCACGTTCTTCATCGATAGAAAACAATTCTTTTAATGAAATGCTTGAAAATAGATTTCCGCCTTTGGATAGATGAGGTTATCCAGAGGCGGAAGATCTTGGATGGAAGCTATCGAAAATAGTGAAATTATTTGCTGTTATACTTTTCCTTATCGAGTTCCCCTTCTTTGTAACTGATAATGACATCCGTAGCTGCATCGCCGATGACATTCAGGGTGATAACGGCCATGCCCGGCAGATAATTCATAGCCAGAACCAGTGAGTAGGCAATCATGCAAAGGTCTGTATTGAGCCCTAAGCCCATCATAACCACGTAAACCATTGTGGTTCCGGCAATCGGAATAGCAGGAGTTCCCATGGCCGTACAGATCGACAGGAAGGCAGCCATCACAAGCGTTGCCGGAGTGATTTTTATACCAGCTGCCGTTGCGATGAAAGTGATCGCAATCATATGCATGGCAGTTGTTCCGTTCATGTTGATGGTCATGCCAGTTGGAAGAACAAAGCTGGAAATATCTTTCGAGCACCCGAGTTCTTCCGTGCACGTCTTCGTATTGAGCGGAAGCGTTGCTGCAGAGGAGTTCGTTGCTGCCGCAAACAGTCCAACTTTAAAGACCTTCTTCATAAATTGGAATGGATTAAGTCTTGTCGTAAGGAAAATACCAATCGGATAAATCGTACAAACCAGCACCAGACTGACAACAATTGTCGTCACCATCCAGATCAGAGTCGGCTTGATATATTCGGTTCCATACACAGCAAGTGCCCGGGCGATCATGCAGAAGATTGCAACAGGAGCCACTTTATTGATCAGGAAATTCAGCCACATCTGAACAATATCGTTCAGGTTCTCCAGAACCTTTTTCAGCGGTTCTGCCTTTTCACCCATGAACGTCATGCAGAGCCCCAGGATAATCGCCACGACAACGACGGAAAGAATCGAATTGTTCGAAGAAAAAGCAGCAAAGATATTGGTAGGTACAGCATCAATGATGGTTTCCAGCGGGTTATACCCTTCCATGGTTGTGATATCTGTTACTTTTGTGGCCGGAAGCGATACATTAAAGCCACCGGCTTTCATCACGGCGTAAGCGGCTGTCCCTGCAAGGGCCGCAGCAACCACATAAAAGCACAGATACGTAATAAAGGTTTTGCCTGCAATTCGTCCCAGCTTCTTAGGATCTGCCAGTGAGCAGAGCGCCAGAGACAGGGATGTCAAAACAAGAGGCACAATCGCCATCTGCAGGCCGTGCATAAAGAGCTGGCCAATGATGTAAAATAATCCAAGGCCCTGAAACCCTGTCGTTTTTGAAATATCCTGGAAAAAGATCGCATCGATCACCTTCCAGATACTGCTTTTCGTATCACCCAGTGCATCTCGAACAATAATTGCTAAAATACCCACGATGAATCCGAAGACTACGGCAAGAATCATTCGCTTTACGATGGATGATTTTTTCTTCTCCGCATTTACTTTACTCATACCGAACCTCTTGTCTATATATCCCTGAACAGCCCGCTTAATTGCAAGCTGCCTGTTCTCTCTTTCCAGAAAGAAGCAGACAGCTTCGGCAATAACAACAATTTCGTGATCAATGGACTAATGCCATCTGGACACCTCAGGAAACAAGTGTGAAGGGCCGGGGTCGTCACCAGCAGGGCTGGAAAGAACACCTCAGTTTTTTCATCGATGATGAGTCACAATTCTTCCGCTCTTTGATTTCTGTGTGATCTTCCTGCCTGACAGGTTATCAATCGAAATTCGATGTTGCGCTTTTCGTCAAGGGATTCCTTATTTTGAAATCTCATGTTATTTTAAAACAGCTGCCGCCAGATCATTCATCTTCTTAATATCTTCCGGTTCCAGAACAACGTCTGCCGCCACTACATTCATCTTGACCTGATCCGGTGTTGTCGCACCTGTCAGGAGATTAACGGTATCACCCTGGCACATGATCCATGCAAGGTTAAGAGCCGCAATGGAGCAGTTGTACTTATCCGCAATCGGCTTGAACTGATCAAGCATGTCATGGACCTTCGGTCTGACATTCGGCTGCCACAGCGGCTTATTCGCACGTGCATCGCCCGGTCCCGGAACAAAATCTCTCGGAATAGCTCCAGTCAGAAGCCCCTGCTCCAGCGGGGAATAAGCCTGCATCGTAATCTTGTACTTCTTGCAGACCGGAAGCAGATCCTTCTCGATATCTCTGGACAGGACATTGTATTTTCCCTGAACGAGGTCAAGTTCGCCATTTGCCACATACTCTTTAATCTGCTCGATATTGACATTCGCGGCGCCAATCGCCCGGATTTTTCCTTCTTTCTTTAAACGGTTCAGCTCACCAACAGTCTCTGCGATCGGTGTCTCAAACGGCGGAACAGATGGCCAGTGCGTCATGTAAAGATCAATATAATCTGTTCCCAGACGCTTCAGAGACATCTCGACTTCTTTACGAATGGATTCCGGTGTCAGCAGCTTGTAAAGGCGTCTGTCACCAACCATATTCCAGGGCGTTCCCTTGCCTTCATAGACACCCCCTTCGCCGTCCCAGATGACACCGCACTTGGTCACCAGAACAACCTTGTCACGATCGACTTCCTTGAGTGCCTTACCGACAATCCGCTCACTGTTGCCGAAATTATAGCCCGGCGCTGTATCAATCATATTAATGCCGTCGTTAATGGCTTCCTTAATGGTATCAATGCAGACCTGCTCATTCAGATCGCCGCCCCATGCCGGGCCGCCGCCGATCGCCCATGTACCAAGACCCATCTTGGAAACCTTGATGCCTGAACTTCCTAATTCATGATATCTCATGACTTCTATCTCCTTTTTACCTGTGTTAACGATCCTTCCGTCTGAAAGGATTTTCATTCTGCGGAAACATACTGTTGTTTATAAGCTCTCATCTGTGCATCCCACATATCACGGTTCTTGACACCTGTGGTCGCCCCGATACTTTGAATGGCCAAAGAAGCTGTCACATTTCCATATTCACCGCATTCTTTCAAGGACTTTTCTTCCAGAAGGCCCGTGATAAAACCTGCTGCGAAATTATCTCCTGCACCGATCGTATCGATCGCTGTAATGCCTTTCATCGCCGGAACAATCATATCTGTCCCGTCCTGTCCCTTGATGTAGACACCCTGCTTTCCGATCTTAATCACGACATGCTTTACTCCATATGACAGGATCTGATCTGCCACTTCAGAGATGTCCTGTTTGCCTGTCATAAGACGCGCTTCATCATGATTCGGGAAAAAGTAGTCCACATAGCTGAGCGCTTCCCTTACATCATCGAAGGTCTCGCCCAGTCTTGGTTTGATCATATCAGCGCATATTGTCATGCCGGCATCCTTTGCCTTGCTGAAAATCTGCACGAGAGCTGCATTGTCCAGCCGCGGGTTGTTGAAGAAACTTCCGTAGGAAAGAATCTTTCCTCTCCCGATCAGGCCAAGATTTATATCATCGATTGTCTCCTTCCAGAGGCTGCCGTTCCGGTTCGATACAAAAGTTCTTTCTCCATCTGCTGTAACCAGTCCGACGTTAATCGACGTATCAATTCCCTCTCTGACAGTCATTCCTTCTGTATTAATTCCGTTTTTCTGGCAATGCTCCAGAATAAACTGACCGACGGCATCCTTGCCAACCATACTCATCAGACCAACCCGGTGTCCCAGTCTGGAGATCACAGTAGCCTCATTGATGGCGTCACCGCCAATCGTCATCGAAATCTGTTCCAGTGGATAGGATTCACAATCAAAAATATTTTTACTGACCGGCTGTAACGGAATATCAACAATGGCAGCTCCTACACAGACAACGTCCAGCTCTTTTTTCTGTGTTGTGCTCATTGCATTCTCCCTGTTTTCTTTATAAGTCTGTTATTTGTAGGCGGAGCACAGCTCCATGCGAAAAGCCATGCCCTGCCCACTGTAATCTAGTCTTATTACTCTCTCAGATCAGCCTTGTCGCCATCGCCGAAGAGTTCGATCTTGTACTTCGCGCGATCCTTAACCGCCTGACGGACTGCTCTCTCGAGCTCCAGGAAGGATGCATTCGTGTTCTTCTGAATAGCTCCCATCGCAGCATCGCAGAGCTCTGTGTGAATATTGATCTTTGCAATGCCCAGGGAGATCGCATGACGAATATCCTCGTCACCAATTCCGGATGCACCATGAAGAACAAGCGGGACATCAACTGCATCGCGGCACTTCTCAACGACATCAAAGTTCAGTCTCGGCTCTGCGCTGTAATGACCATGAACATTGCCAATCGCAACAGCAAGTGAGTCGCAGCCCGTGCGGTCAACGAATTCCTTTGCCTGAGACGGGTCTGTATATGCATAAGCAGCAAGTGCCTCTTCATAGACTGTTTCGTTGCCAACATGTCCGAGTTCAGCTTCTACCGGGATTCCTAGCGGATGGAAATAATCCACAGCTGTCTTGATTTCCTTGATGTTCTCCTCAAATGGAAGAGCGGATGCATCTCTCATAACGGAGTTCATGCCGTGAGTGTAAGCATTCTTGATGATATCCATGCTGCGGCCATGATCCCAGTGAGTAATAACCGGAACCTTGGCTTCCTTGGCCATCGAAACCATCATCCAGCAAAAGTCTTCAAACGAAGTATTGCCGACAAACCCTGTTCCAAATGAAATGATAATCGGCGCATTCTCTTCTTCTGCTGCATCGATAACGCCCATCAGCATCTCGGCATTCCATACATTGAAATGCGGAATTGCAAACTGTCCTTTTGTTGCCAGATTCTCCCAGTATTTAATATTTGCTAACATATGGTTCTCCTCCTGTATGTTCTCTAGTCATATATGTTAAAAGACAGGTTCTGGTTTCTCCAGAATCAATCTTCCGTACCGCCGATACGAATAACGCCCTTGATCAGGTCCTGCTTCTTGACCGGATCAATCGCCTCTTCAAATGCCTTCTGAATGTCCTTATAGTCGTAAATTCCAGTGACCATATCCTTCACATTGAATTTCCCAGTCGCAATTGCTTCAATCGTCTGCGGGAAATTGTTGCAATAACGGAAAGTGGTCATAATTGTCACTTCACGGTTGATCCGTCCGAAGTCAACCGGTACCGGCTTTGCCTGTGTGCCGACCATCATGATCTTGCCTGCGAAAGCTACAATGCCAACCGCAACCTGTGCGAGGAACCCCGATCCAGAGCATTCAAACACAAGATCGACACCGTGACGGCCAAACTGCTCGTCGCTTCTCAAATACGAAGCAATATCATCCGGCGTGCAGCGATCGCCCTCAGACGGCTTGATATCAGCCGTATTAATGATCTGTCTCGCACCCAGCTTCTTCGCGAAATCAAGCTTCTTCTGGATCATATCGACCATCGTTATGTCCGTAGCTCCAAGACTCAGGCAGGCCTGCAGTGTCATAAGGCCAATTGTTCCGCAGCCAAGAATAACAATGTGGCTTCCCAGCTTAGCGCCACCGAGAATCGCCGCATGCATACCAACTGCCGCCGGTTCAACCAGAGCTGCCTCAAGCGTACTCATACCTTCCGGAATGTGATAGGTCCA
>JBJEMO010000215.1:0-5679 GCA_051879715.1 Bilifractor sp. | reverse complement strand
GCATATATAGTTGTTGTCAGATGAGTGTAGTTCTACTTTTTAACTCATCTAAGGTCAAGTAATAGACAAGAGAAGAAAGACCAAAACTAATTTACGCAGAATTAATACTCAAGGTAAAAATAACTGAAAAAGCGAAAAATATTTTGTGTATTAATTTTATACTAATCAAATTCCTCTTAGTGTATAATTTTTTTACAGGTATTTTTCTCTTAAGAAAAAATGCAAAGAAAATATACTTAGGGAGGGTGGAATATGAGGTTACGAAAACTTGTTATTGCAGCATTAGTGGGATGTCTTTCAATGACTTGTGCAGTTCCGGTATTTGCAGATCTGCAGAGACCTGACGGATTATCCGATGAGGAATGGAATGATCAGGTTTCTACACAAAAAGAATCACTTTATCTGGAGGCTGTTAATGTCTGGGGCGCATCCCAGGACTGGGTAGAAACGAAAAAAGTGGAAGCTCATCCCGGTATTAGTGATTATGATTGGGCTGGATGGGTATACGATCAGGCAAGATATAAATGGAGCGATGAAGAAACAAAGGAGAGAATTGAAAAATATAAAGTTCCATTCTGGGCGACTGGAGAACTGGATGGATCAGAAATGGATGCACAACGGGATTTAATAGCTTCTGTATCGATTAAAGATCTTACGGGAGATACTCTTGAAAGAGGAAAGTCCTACACTCTGGTAACCACAGTTGAGAATCAGTCCGCGCAGTATTCATATGAAGGTGTAAGCGCCAATGTTGGCTTTGGCCCAGGGTATCTTCCCTCTCAGGACGAGTCATATTTTGAAAATGTCGAATTAGGGGATATTGCGCCTGGAAAGACTTTGATCAGTGAAACGACCTTTACGGTGCCAGAAGATTATGACGGATCCCAATATGATTCCTGGCCAATATCTGGAAAGGATGAGGCAAGGATTAAAGCAGTATGGTGGTGTATGGGTGGTAATCCGCTGACAATATCAAGAGACATCACTATTGGCTCAAATAATGAAAGCAATCATCAGCAGATTTCCATGAAAGCTGGGGATTCCAAAATAGTCACTGTATCTTATCCAAGCGGAGAATATGATTTCACTCCGACAGGAGAGACTCTATCTTACATTAGTTCCGATGAAACAGTTGCAACTGCATATTGGTCAAGTTTAACTGTGGGAGAAGATACAACAGATATCGAACTACGAATCGTTGCCACAAATCCCGGTAATGCTACGATAAAGGTTGTTGATAATTCCTCTGGTGCATGTATAGCAGTTTATGACGTGAGTGTTAGTGATGCTGACACAATAAGACTTTGTACAGATCAGCCGCATGAGTTTTCGCTGAATTATCAGACGGAAAATTTTAGTTATCGTTTTGATAAAGAAGTTAGCAGCAATGTTATTTCTGAATCAACTTCCTCAAGTTCAATCGGAAACAATTATCATACAACAACTAATCTGGAGATGTCATTTAGTACACCGGGAAATTACGCATTAACTTTTTATGATGATAATGGAAAGATCATCAGTACGTTTCCACTTGAAGTGGCTGAGCATATTTGGGATGAGGGAAAAATCAATAAAGAAGCTACATGCAATGAGCCGGGTGAAAAAACATACACATGTATTGTGTGTGGAAATACAAAGACAGAAGAGATTCCCGCGACTGGTGAACATCAGTGGGCGAGTGAGTACACAGTAGATAAAGAAGCGACATGTACGGAGGAAGGCAGCAAATCAATTCATTGTATCATTTGCAATGAGCAGAAGCCGGATAGTTCGGTCAGCATTCCGAAGACGGAGCATACATGGTCAGACTGGATCGTGATAAAGCAGCCAACAACTTCGTCTGAAGGAGAGCGCATTAGAACTTGCGGGATTTGTGGAAAAGTAGAGACTGAATCCATACCAATGGAAGAAGAGGATCCACAGACTGAATCTGTTGATGTAGCCTATCGGACACATGTACAGGATTATGGAACGCAGGACTGGGTACGGGACGGCGGGATATCCGGAACAACCGGTCAGTCAAAGCGCCTGGAGGGGATCTGGATTCAGGCATCTGCCACAGATAAGGACCAGCAGACACACGACATTCCTTTGATATACCAGACCCACGTGCAGAATTATGGCTGGCAGGACTGGAAAAACAGCAAGGAAATGGCCGGGACTTCAGGGCAGTCCCTGAGACTTGAAGCCATCAGAATCAATTTCGTTGATGATACTTATAAGGCTAAATATGATATCTATTACAGGGTACATGCGCAGAACTTCGGCTGGCTTGCATGGGCAAAGAACGGTGAAAGCTCCGGTACGGAAGGATACGCTTACCGCCTGGAGGCGATTCAGATTCTGATTCTTTCCAAGGGAAGCACGGCACCTTCTGCATCTTACGGCGGAGTCGTGAGCCAGTCTTCGGAAGCATTTAATAAAAAAATCCCTGAGCCGATCATTTCTTACCGGACTCATGTACAGAATATAGGATGGCAGCCGTATGTAGCAGATGGAGCGATCTCAGGAACCGTAGGAAAATCCTGGCGGCTGGAAGCAATCAATTTGTCTGTTGGGTCAAACCCATACACATCCGGCGGTATTACGTACAGCACACATGTGCAGAACATAGGCTGGCAAGACTGGAAAAGTGACGGCGAATTATCCGGAACGACCGGACAGGCCCTGAGGCTTGAAGCCATTAAAATTAAGCTGACTGGTGATCTCGCGGATTATTATGACGTATACTATCGGGCTCATGCACAGAACTTCGGCTGGCTTGCCTGGGTCAAAAACGGAGCGCCGGCAGGTACAGCAGGTTATGCCTACAGGCTGGAAGGAATCCAGGTTGTTCTGGTGAAGAAAGATGCTGCGCCGCCTGCCGACAATAACTTCAAAGGAGCATCCAGACAAAGCAACTATGGATTCATCAATAAAACAAAACAAGAATTACAGATTCAGGAGACAGGTTATAATATTGATGAACCAAATGAGTACGACAAAATATGCTATGTGAATTTTTGTGCGAAAATCATCAATCCAAATAATGATTTGGCAGCTTCCTTTCCGACAGTAACCGCAACTGCTAAACGAGCAGATGGATCTATTCTGGGAACAGAGGATCAGGTTGGCGGGTATATTATGCCAGGTGATACGGTTGTTCTTTCTGGCATTATGGACACAGGGACAGAAGTGCCGGCTACAATTGATTTCACATTGAAGCCGACTGAATTTGTCAAATCATCATCTGTTAATGTGCCGTCGTCAAAGGATTTTGTTATTAAAAATGTCTCACAGATTCCTACCGATTTTGGTACGAAAATCACTGGGCAGTTTACATATAATGGTACGCAAAAATGCAATACAGTGTGTGTTACAGCACTGTTCAAGCGGGGCGGGAAGATTGTTGGTTCAGCGAATACATTTGTAGACAATCCTGTAGCTGGAGCGCAAACAGCATTTGAGATCACTCCCTTTGAAACGGTTCCAGAGTACAATTCAATTGAGGTTTCAGCCCAGTATTGGGGGTAATTGGCTCTCAGAAATCCCCTCAGAAGCAGGATTGAAGATTTTGACATTAGTCAGAACTATTCTTATAAGTACAGTATTTATACCCGTGAAACATTGAATGTCAGAAACAGATAAAAAATTCATTTATTTTGATTTCATTTGCATCTTACAACAAGTTGATCAGGCGCAGCCTGAGAAAATCGACAACATGAGAATGAAAGTGTTCTAAAGAAGCATGATGAGGAGAAAATGAGTAAATGAAAAAAAACAGGGTTTTTATGATTTTATTGTCATTGACATTGAGTATGACAGTAATACCAGCACAGAAAGTCCGTGCTGACACAAATGTTGATACTGATTCAGAATCCGTTAATATTTCAGTCTTTCCTTATGATGGCGACCCGCCGGAGACGCCGCTTACTTATCCGCAAACTGATTTGAATAAATCCGATATCAATAGTGAGGATATAAACACTGATAAAAACATTCCTGGTATACAGACGAGAATAATAGATCCTAAAGAAGATGACATTTCGATAGTCCATCATAAAGAATTATTTTTTAATAATAGCATTTATGTAGGCTACGGCAAAAAAGAAGATGTGGCCAGGGACATGGAAGGCTCTGATCCCATTATCTATAATGGAGTGCCAATAACATTCGATTTTCTCAATGGAAATATTGGCGATTCGGGAGAAGAAGGTGGAAATTATATTATAGATGTAACTGGCCCTCATGTGCAAAAAAAGTTAAAGACATCAGCACATCAGAAAGTAGTAAAAGAGTATATGGGATATGTTGGCCCTGATTACTTAGTTGATCCGGATAATGTTCTTGCTGCGGATGGATGGGGTTCATATCAAACTAATATGTTTACGGAGCATCTTGCTGTCAGGCTTAATCATCCATATGGGAATACACTTGGTATTGATATACCCTTCGAGATCGTCCGAAATTATAAATTGGAAGATCTGAAAAAATATAATAGTGCGTCTGAGTTTGTACATGCAACGGGATTTATGTGCAGTCCGCAAAAATATACAGAAGATCGAGAAGACCTGGAATTTATGATTAACACCGTACCTTATAAGGATAATGGTGGAGATATTGCTAAGATGATGGAGAAGGAGACGAAAGAAAAGCATGCTGAAGGATGGGGAATCAGAAAAAAAACTGATTATCGTATTGTTCTTGATATAGACAAAAATTCTCCACATCTAAAAAATTTAAATGAATATTGGACTCACCAGGATTGGTATGATGCCGCAGATGATCCATTGGATATGGGAACGTACTATGAATACACATTAGCGACCTATTTAACACCCCTGGATTATGAGCACAGCTCATGGGGAGTGTATGTTGAAAAGCAGTACATAGAGAAGAATGCCTCATTGGATTCATCTGACAACTATAAAGTCGAATATAAGCCGGTAAATCGTAAAGATTATTTCTTTTATTTTCCTTTTTCCTGTCAGCAGGCCATCGATGCATGGGCGGCCGAGATGGATTCATGGGAAGGCCACTGGGACCGCTTTATAAATGGCACAATTTATACTGAGGATCACGGTAAGGATATGGGAAATCTTACAGGGTATGACACTGGAAACTGGGGCGATACGTGGTTTGGAGTACAATTTGGTCAGCATGTTGACAATATCCCGGATTATTACGAATACAGTATTAACGGTCCCGGTGAATACACAATTACATTGACAGGTACTAACCATTATAAAGGTTCGCTTACAAAAAAATTTACAGTGGAAGCAGGGCAGAATCCATCAGACTCAAATCCAAAGGGAGAAGAAAATCCGCAGGCGGAGTCCATAGATGTATCCTACCGGACCCACGTACAGGATTATGGAACGCAGGATTGGGTATATAACGGAGGAATTTCCGGAACGACCGGTCAGTCAAAGCGCCTGGAAGGAATCTGGATTCAGGCATCTGTCACAGATGAGGACCAGCAGACACACGACATTCCCTTGATATACCAGACCCATGTGCAGAACTATGGCTGGCAGGATTGGAAAAGCAGCGGGGAAATGGCCGGAACTTCAGGGCAGGCCCTGAGGCTTGAAGCCATCAGAATCAATTTCGGTGATGATGCATATAAGGCAAAATATGATATCTACTACAGGGTACATGCACAGAACTTCGGCTGGCTTGCCTGGGCTAAAAACGGTG
>JBJEMO010000214.1:0-36058 GCA_051879715.1 Bilifractor sp. | reverse complement strand
CGAAGCGGCTACCGATACCGGCTGCCATGATAAGTAATGTTGTTTTCATTTTCTCTCCTATACTCGTGTGTTGATTTATAATTAAAACTGCCCCATGTTTAACATTTAAAACTGACCCACCCCTGGAGATGGAAAGTACCTAGCCAGTGCAACAGCATGGAACCGTTCTACTGTTATTCTACCGTTCTGCCATAACCTACCCCATTCACCTGTTGCCAGGATAGCTGCCACAGCGTTACATATTCAGGATGCGGAGGAGGTACGGGTGATCGAGAAGGTGAGGAGGTGGGAACATCACCTCTGTTTGAACTTATGCCACTCATGTCTTGCTACATACACGAATAAGATCCCGATCAGATATCCCATCATATCAAACGGAATGTCTGTAATATCGAATTCGCGTCCCGGGACAACGATCTTACTGAGCTGGTCACATATCGACACAACCGCGCAGAATACTACAGCCAGCAGAAAGGGATGTTTCTTGCCCCACACAAGGAAGAAGAAGCTTGACGCAACTCCCATCACCAGGTACTCAACTGAATGGGCAAACTTCCGGACGAGAATGTAGAAGGAATACCAATCTGCCGTGGTGTGATTCAATTTATTATTCACCTTCGAAATAACATTGACAAAATGCATAGCGAGTGTTGCTGACGCTGAGCCCGGTTGTAGCGTAAAGGCAATGATGAGAAGGATGGCTAGGATTACAATTAGGATGGCTATGTACTTTTTAAACAAAAAAAACTAATTCACCTCAATACATTCAAAATTGTGGAAGAGAGCCGGTCCATAACTAACTCGGGATTGGTTAGTAAATACCTACGTTATCTATCAGTATTCCGAAAAGAATGAAACGGAATAGTGGTAATGTGGTAGAAGACTCGTGGTACCGCTCGTCCGGATTGGCGGTCTTTTGACCGCGGAATATTCACAAGATGCCGGCTAAGCGGCTCCGTCGCACCGGAATATTCAACCGTGTGTGCGAAGAAAGCCTGATGTATGCCTGTCAGAGGCAGAAACGGCTGATCGATGATCACATGATCAGCTTTGTTGCAGAGCATGAAATGCTGGCCGCTAAAAATGAATAATGATTTTTTCCGCCTGGGATTTTGTTCTCCGGCGGAAAACTGCAAAAATGTAATGACACAAACATGAGCAGATCAGTGACAGCCTGTGAAAGCAGTTGCGTGACAGTTCATGAAATCAGTAACAATATTCATTATCAGATTGCTCATCAATTTCGTTCTTCCATTGATCAATTAAATTAAACAGTTTCTGCGCTGAGTTAGTCTTCTTGCTAGAATACGTCACCACCTTATTTTGTGTTTTCTCACCGAGAGCTTGAGATCCATCATAGCTGGAATTATACGATACATATTCTCTAATCTCGTCCTTAAGCTTTTCTGTTCCAGAAAAAACCTCGTAAACTTCAGAAACCGAAATATAGACGAGATATAAAGATACTGCAAATACAGCAATGACGACATTGTAACAGCGAAAGATGTGTAGCACTACACTACTGCCGATCAAAATCAGTTCAATAATAATGATCCTTTTCTGCTTAAAAAACCACGGTTTAATATTTAGCAAGAAGTCATTCTGAGCTACCCCATAGCAACTCTTATCCATCTTATTGGTCATAAGAGAAATTATCGTGATGACCAGTGTAGACACAGTCGCCTGAATTGAAAGAACCGTTAGAGATACACTAGGATATTCCAACACAAAGTAACATGGGCCGTAAAAGTTTCCAAACAGTTCATCACTAATACCAATAGCAAAAATGACGCAATTCACCAGAAGCCATATTTTTTCTTTTCCCATGACATCCCTTTGTATCTCTGGCCATGTTTTCATTCTTATTTTCCATTCATAATGAGGGTTGGTCTCTAGTATTTACCACCATGCAATTTCCGATACACCTTGTTCTCTACTTTCTGGATGAAAGTAGGATTATAAAGCCCATTTAACACTCTATATGCATTTGTTCCCTTTTTCATCTTTTTCTCGAACAGAGGCTGATAAACAGATGCTTTAGCGCTACGAACTGCTGCCCAGTTGATTTCAAAGGCTTTTCCTTCGTCAATATCCTCAGTAACAATCTTATCTCTCAAACTTTCCATCATCTTCTGGCCTTTATCAGTGCTAATGATAAGAAGTGAAGTGCCTTTATTATCGTAAATTTCCGGAGCCAAAACTTTTGCTCCCCAAAGGTCACCCAGCGTTATATCTGACTGACGTACATCCACACCTTTGAATTTGCAATTAAAGCATGGCTTGCGTAGCGTTGTTTCTCCGATGAAGCCTCTTATATAAAGATCATCATTATGGTTAACAGAATATTCTGTTCCATCCGTGAACTTTACAGTCACATTGTACTCATTCCATCCATTTCGTTTATCCCGAAAGAAGACATCCTTCACCTGCCTCCCATTACTAATACCGGCAAGATACTGCATCCAAGTACTTAATTCCGGTGTGCCATGACAAATAAAATCAATCACAAAGAGATTATCATAGTCCTTTTTCAAGCAAGCCTTAAGTCCTGCCACTTGGCATGGTGTGCCTGTAAAAAGTACAGAGGTTCCATTTTCCAAGTCTCTACGACAGTCCTGATACGCCGTTCCCAGTTTTCCAAACGCATATTTACTCCCTTGCAATTTCTTAAGTTGCATTTTGTCAGTAATTCTAATATGCTCGATAGCGAATGTATCAGAAAATGCAGCACCATAAACAACTCCGCCATCATTTAGAATTCTCTCAGCGATCAGTGGAAATATTCCTCCTGAAGAGCTTCTCATACGGATTTCATCATCTTTATTCTGACAAGCTAAAACCTTAACCATGCTCACCCCGCCATCTTCTTCAACACTGGAATCTTATGCTTCGTTATCCTATCTAACAGTTCTACCGCTTCTTTAAACTCCGTTGTCCTTCTGAATACCAGAATATAGAAAGCATTCGAAGCAGCCAGACAAATCACAGCCCTAATGATAAACGTTTTCAGCGGGCTCAATTTGATAAACGAGCACACCACGCCTGTGATCACCACAATTACAGTTGCCATCAATGCATAGTAAACCAACCTGCTAAAATATCCCTTAAAATCTTCTTTTTTGAACAATGTCGTAAACAAATTATAGAAAATCCAAGGCATTCCAACAAATGCCATGGACAGCACAGTTGACAACACTATACCGTATATACCCCAGAACTGTACCATAATCAAATTCATCCCAAGATTTGCAAGTGCAGTTACCAAAGGTCTGAATCTGTCCTGATGCCAGATGCCGCCGGCATCTTTATAGGTGTTGAGAAGCTGGTTGATCTCATATATATAATAATATATGACCAGACAGATAACCACGCCCATGCCGAACATATACTTCTCGCCAACCCACATCTGCATGAATGGCTGAAAGAGGTTCAGAAAGCAGCAGCAACAGACTCCTGAGATCCATGAAATCAAGAATGTAAACTTCTTCAGGTCATGCAGATTCTTCTCTTTCGTCTCGACAATCAGACTGTTTCCGATTCCTGCCGTGCAGGATGTCCACACGACGCTAACCATTCCGATTACTGCTGTCAGTATATAATAGTAATTCTGATACTCAGCAAGAACGGTAAGGCCTAAGAAGGCAGAAATCACTATCGTATCTGCCGAATTAACAACTACGGCCCCAACCCTCGAAGTAAACAGATCCCGAATCCTATGATTGATTTCCTTAACGCTCTCCGCATCAAGCTTATCCCCCGGCTTCAGATCCGGATACATCTTCGTCGCAGCGATAGCCGTCACAATATTCGTCAGAGCCTGTCCGGCAAGCAGGATGATGACGTACACATAGTAATTGTGGAGAAGAATGATCGCTCCTGCCTGCAGCGCATACTGGATTGTATTGGTGACCAGCGTAACCTTGCTGATAACGTCCTGTCTCTGAAAAGCTTCAAATACAGAATTCTTGTAAGCGAAAAGCCAGTAGGAAAGCACAGTGGCAGCAAGATTCAGCAGATACAGAATGTAGACATTCATGCCTGCTGGCACATCGCCCTTAATCAGATAAGGGACAAATGGCGTCAGCACAGTACCTGCGATCGCAATCACCAGTCCTATAATATGGTAGTACGTACGGTACAAACGCATCAATGAACAGATTCTGGCTTTGTCATCATTGACAATCGGCTTATACATGGAATAAACCATTGCCGATCCAACACCCAGCTCAGCCAGGTTCAGAACCTGGAGGATAGACGTAAAAAGAGAATTCAATCCCAGGTACTGAATTCCCAAGAAATAGATCATGATTGTCCGCATCACGAACGGAATCAGGATCTGGTATATTTTAAGCAATATTCCGAAAATAATGTTACGGGTCGCGTTCTTTGTTCTTTCTATCTTCATTGTAAAATTTCATCCAAATATTTCAGTGAACGTGTTTTCATATTTTCAAAGCTTTCTTCCACGATGCTCCGATCAACTCCGCCAAGAGCCTTATCCTCATTACCAGTACTGATTAATAGTTCTTCAATCCGGCCAAACATGTTATCAAACCCCTCCTGTTGCCTTCGTACAACTGTAAATGGTTTATTGAACAAAATTGAAAATACCGTACAATGGAAAGAATCAGTAATCACATAATCAGCATGGTCAATCAGGTAAAGGAATTCAATCGGACCGCAGGCAGCGATATCCGCATCTTCCAGATTGCCAAAATTAATAATTTGTTTTCCAGCCGCTTTTTTTACTATTTCGGCATGATATTCCTCTGTAATATTTCCCAGAAAATAAATAAACACATAATCTTGCTGTGATTTTGCAAAACTATTAGCATCTTTTTCCAACAACTTCCACTTGAGTGCATCAAAAATCAACGTTGGATCCAGAACATGTGGAACATCCTTTCCTGTGAGTTCCCTAACCAGTTCACATCCACGTGCCTCACGACATGAAATATAATGCATCCCCTGCAACCCCTTCTTGTGCTGCAAGATATCATCCCGTCTAAAATCATCAAATCCAAAAGATGCCGCATAAGCTGTACGCTTCTCTACTGGAAGAAATTCCAGGTAGAAATATGGAAGTTCTCCATCGTCATCATTCCAATGATGCCATACTTGGTCGGAACCTACAATGCCTAGCTCATATTTGCTAAAATCAATATGATCCACCCCATCAGAGGCATCTATTACTTTACCGAGATATTTATCAGAAAATTGTTGCATTGCCGCATTTCTGGATAAATCACCTGTCCATAATTTATACTTTGTTTTATACTCTTTACTCCCAAGAATTCCTAGAAGATGCTTGATTCGATTTTTTAAAACCACCTTTCTTCCTGGCTGGTACTCTCTACGGTCTCGAAGAAGTGTTACCTCGCAGTGTCTATCAACTAAAAGCTGATAGAGTGCATAACACTGCAGACGATTACCAATGTTCCTGTTGTCATAAAGAGTTACCTGCAATACTTTCTTTCCATTACTCTCTTCTAACACAATGCCTCCAGTATTTTAAAAACTGATATCACACATCAACAATACGAACATTCCTTTATATTTTGTTACACTTTTTCCTACCATGGAAACTTCTCAGAATCAATAAATGTAATCTTATCTCTAAAGCTATACCGTTTCCCGATTACGTCGCATTCTTCTTGAGAATAATAGAAAATCTTCCATTCACTTGGATTCAGTATTTTCTCTATAACGTTAAAATATTCAGCGTCAACATCCCCCATAGAATGACCGACAACAGCAATAGTGTTAATTATCTTATTGCTTGACAAATGCAGCTTCATAAGCCACTTCTTCAACTTTTCGATTTGAAATTCTTTTCGATTTCTTTCGTAAAAGCTTACAATCTCTTCATACTGGCTATTTATATAATAATCTTCCTGCTCATTTTGCATGCTATCATAAACGTTATTTTTCCACTCTTCTTTCTGCTCGTCGCTTATAGATGTATCATTCCTTATTTCTGCAACAAACTTTTCATAATACCTATACCGATTATCATTTAACCTGTTGTAAAATAATTTGTTTGTTTCATCTATATCCTTGTATCCAAATACAAGTTTTTCACCATCAGTATAATTTCCATGAATATGAAGGATCTCACCAGAGAAGCCATATAAACGCTCAACTGTATCCGTATAATTGAAAGTTAGTATAACATCTGATTGCTTAGGCCATAAGAACTTGCCCCATTTTGCTTCTGCCAACGATAGCTCTTTTATTTTTTCTTCAGCATTCTTGAGCATATCCATAAGGGCATTATCCTTAGCCTCCAGCAATTCACTTGTGATCTTTTGCACGTTATAAATGGTATCTTCACGTACAGATTCGTGATCATCCAAGTAATCCGGGGCCTCTACTATTTCCATAGCAAGCTCATCCAAATCCAGTCCAGAAAGTTTCTCCTCAAAGCTACTCCAATTGACCCCTAGATTTGCATAGTATTCTAACGCATCAACGCCATCTATAAATTGTCGAGATAAATATTTTTCGTAATCTGAAGTTTTCGTTGGTAAATGAAAATGAAGATCGAAACCGTTTCCTAATATATAAAGCGTTCTTTCATTCATATAATGTTAACAATAGCCACACATTAATGACCTTCTATGTCCACTCTATAGTGCCAAATACATTTTAATACGTTACAAAAGAAAAGCCATCACCATTAATTAGATGTCAGGATCAAAAAACATAATGCATTAAAACCAGAAATTATCACTAGGCTCAAATATGATATTAGACACGTCTAAATCTCTAATTGCCTTTTTAAAGCCTTTCAGTTCATCTTTATGATAATAATAAATTATCCAAGGAATATTTCTTCCAGTTATATCATAAATCCTTTCAAAATAAGGCAAATCAACCTTTCCTAGAGAATGCCCAATAATGGCTATCCTGCTTACATCCTCTAATTTATCAAAAAAGAAAGAATTCAAATGTAAGAAATTTTGTGTGTTTTTAAAAGTCCTCTTGTAAAAATTAATAAATGCGCGATGCATGCTTACACCGCCTTCATCAAATAATTCAAAACATTTCTTCATCAGCTCACAATGATTTGTCATAACATTACAATTACCATGCCCAATAATAGGTGAAACTGAACAATAAGGCGAAATACCGCCATGGATATGGCAAATCTGTTCCTCATCGATGTTATAAATTTTCTCCAAAACAGGCGTATAGTTAAATGTAAGAAAGTAATCTTTCTTGTCATTTAAAATGGACATCTTTAAAACTCTAACATTGTCCACATTTATCTGTTCCGCCCATTTTTTGACATATTCTTGTAAAGAACTAATGAAATTGAATTGTTTGTCAAAATAGGCATTCAGCGTGTCCTCAATATCACCGAATTCAATATCCTGCATAGAATCAATGGAGCCCCTACAGATTGCTTCAATCTCGCTTTCATCGAGTTCTCCAAGAGAATATTCAAAATTTTTCCAAAGCAGATTGTAAAGGATATCATTTCTGCGTTTTATTGCCTCATTCTGTTTATTCATCGGAATATAATAATCATCTATATCCATTGGATGATATCCATAAATCTTTTCAAATTCAATAAGGAAGTTTTCTGCATTTTCCTGAAGATAACTTCTAAAATCCCAATAAGAAGTATTAAGACCATGGGCTCTATCGAATCCATTTCCAATAATGTAAAGCGTTTTCATAGCATTATACCGATAATATTTATTTAAAAATATCTTCTCGCCTCTCGAACAACCTTTGTGATATATCTATCCCCGCATTTTACTTAAACGGAACTTCATCATCTTCCTCTGTTGATTTTAGCACATCAAGCACTTTTTCCGAGTGATATTTTTCATAATAAAGTCAGTATCACCAACTCTGCTGGTGGTTTGTGTAAGCCCTTCCAGGGCGATTTTGTGATCCCGCCTAAAGGCGGCACTAGCAAACCCAATCTATATGTTACTGGTGGCAGCTTAAAAGCGGCTAAGCTACTTACTTTTCGTGATCTCCCATTAGTCGATCACGTTCATGCTGTTCGGCTATATACTTTTTGATCGTCTCGTCATTTACTCTTCCAACCGTCTAGCAATAATAACCTCTTGCCCAGAAATATCGATTGTATCTTTCTCTACATTCTGGGTGCCGATCGAATATCATTAATGCACTTTTTCCTTTGATTCTACCTATTGTTTTGGATAAACTATTCTTTGGGGGAATCGATACGTACATATGTATATGATCCGGTAGTGTTGCAGCTTTTATTATTGTTACTTCCTCCATCTTACACACTTTGCTTAATATTTCTCCGACCTCTTTTCGTAAGTCCCCAAACATTCTTTTCCTACGATATTTCGGAATAAACACAATGTGATACGTGCAATTGTATCTGCTATGTGCTAAACTTTGATCGTCCATGGACATACCTCCACTGTTGAAATAGGTTTGATAGACCATTTTCATTATACAGCGGAGGTGTTTTTTTCTGTTACTTCACGCACAGCCACAGGCGTCTGTAAGTCTCAGCAACTCTGCTGGTTGGTATATACTGTTTCACTAAACAAATTATCAGTGTGATAATCAGCACAGTCTCCATAGGTTTTATTACTCATCTTGAAATCTCTTGGTGTCTTCTCTACCATATCTGACAGATTTTTGAATATCTGATGCGTATTGTAAGCTGCCACAACTTCATGGAATAAGCACAGTTCCAAAGAATCCAATTTAATTTCAACTATTAATCAACGATTTCACTTTCGTCATTAATTTGTCTGTAAAATTTAGATCCAAATAATACATATATCTAGCAATACAATGTAACCGGCTAACCTTCGACCACCTATTCCATGTAAAAAAACATTTACGAAAAATATTCTTTAGTTCTGTATAATGTGTCTTTTGAAAAATAGGGTCATTCTTCCCCATATTATAGATGTAGAAACATGCATCACCCAACCTAGCTTTCATTTCCTTATAACCTGCACAATCAAAAAATAGCTGTAATTGTTTAGACCTAGACTCTATTAAAGTATATTTTTTCTCGTCATATTTTCCCTGACTTAAGGATTTATGATCAAGTAAATTGTAATGATATAAATATTCATTAACTATACCGATTTGGCTCGATTTTTTCATAACTTCAACAGAAAAAAGAGCATCCTCTGCAAAATATATATCTGTATCAAACTTGACGTCTTTACACAATATAGCTTTAAAAAGAAATCCCCAGCATGTTCCATAAAAATCTTCATTTGTTGGAATAAAATCCGAAAATGTAGACACCTTTAGCTTTTCTTTTTGTGTCACTTCCTGCAGAAAGCTCCCTTCACTTTTCTCATCAATCCTTCTGCACTCAACGATATCCAGGTTATTTTTTTGAGCTATGTTCAATAATTTACTACAAAAGCTTTTATCGATCCAATCATCTGCATCTACGAAAGCGATCCACTCTCCAGTAGCCTTTTCTAATCCCAGATTTCTAGCAGATGAAACTCCTCCATTGCTTTTTCGAAAATATTTTATTCTTGAATCTTGCTCATAATATCTACTGGCAATCGTGCTGCTTTTATCCGTTGACCCATCATCAACGAGTAAAATTTCAAGTTCTGGATAATCTTGATTTATAACAGATGTAAGACATCTTTCCAAATATTTCTCCGCATCATAGATTGGAATAATAATTGATATTGTTGGCATATTAATCATCCTTAATATATTTGAAAATAAAATGGGAGCGTTTCATACTGTCCATAACACATATATATTAGGAAGAAATACGAAAAAAGAATAAGATTGCATGCAATATGTTTGAGATTCGTATGCAACATGTATCTTCCATTCTCACTAAACTTTTCTATTCGTCCACATGCAAATGGAATTAATAAAATTAGAAAATATTCCGCATAAATCACTATCCTATAGGCATATGCTGAATGGAAAATGACCAAAAATAAAATATCTATTAGTGCACCAACAATTGCAATACAAATAACTGATGAAATTATTGATTCATTCTTATTTCGCTTATAAATACATATTTTACCATCATAAATATTTGTTGTGCAAATGATAGCTATCAAGGTCAACAAAGCTTTAAAAATAATATCAACAACTAATGGGGTCTTCAATTCGAACATATAGGCTTTTTCCCCAACATTTATCCCGCTAAACACATCAATATATCTCTGCATCTTGTTAGCCGGTAATAACCCGATATTCATTATTGACTCCGAAATTGCTCTCCAATGTGGGAAGATTACCAATATTAGAGAAATAAAACTGAAAATAATAAATAACCGTAATTTATTACTATGGATCTTAAACACAGCTAATCCTAGTACAATAAAAGCTAGTCCTATTATTGCTGTCGAATGAAACAGCCAAGCCATAATGAAAATAATAATTGCCCACTGATATTTTCTTTTTATTATTATTGCAAAGCACAATAACATTAATGACGCAGCTATTTGTTGTCGCATAATATTAAAACCCATGATGTAATACATAGCAAAAAACACATACATCACTTGCGTCATATTAATCCTATTTCTTAACTCATATGCAACAATATAGACAGGAAGAACTTGCAAAAAAGCTGTTAGTGTCAATAAGACATTAAAGCTTCTCAAATATAGTGCAGAAATCCCAACAATAAACGCATATCCTAGATCTGTCTGCGTTACTTTCAAATATCGAATAAGAGATCCATTAGCAAGCGCTTTTAAGAACTCTGGCTTAGCATATACCAAAACATCAGTTCCTATTTTTTCCCCCCTTATACCTGCAAAAATACTAGGAATTAGTACTGCTATTAAGCTAAATATCAAAAATCTCGATCTGCTATTTTCTATATTTTTTTCAGCTAAGAGTGTAAAAAATAGACTTGGAATAATAACCAATAGGTATAAGAATGTTGTCAGTATCGCTCTAATCATTTGCTTAGTTAATCCGTTGGTCTGTTAATATAGGTTTCTGCTGATACATGCTTGCTCTTTCGATACGTTTTCAAAATGCATTGGCACACTGAAGAGGGAATATTATACAGAGAAATTAAGTACAATCTCAAAAGAGGATTTCCTTTTGTTGCTTCACTTACATTCGCTTTGTGCGTCTTTACAACTCCAGCAACTTTCTCCTTAATTATCGCTCTCGATACTAAATGTTTAAGTTTCCATCTATAATATTTCTCTAATTGCTCTCTACTGTAACCTGCTTTCACAGCACTCTCAATCATTTTGCGATAATATACGCCTTCAATCAAAGCCGTGTCATAGTTTCCAATTATTCCATATTCTCCAACAGCAATGCATGGTCCTTTAATTATTCCAAGCAAATCATTTCTTTTATTTGAACAAGCAATATGAATATAGCTTTGTAGGAAATATGTTCCAAAATACTTTTCAGGTTTGTCAATCGAACGAAATCTTTCAGTATTCCAAACAAAAGTTGATGTAAATCCCCATAATCTTTGCGCATAATGCAAAAACAACTTTTTATCTTTTGTAGATATGTTATTTGTTATGACAGGAGAAAACTCTTTATAATGATGGCATTTTGATAAGCCTTCATATTTATTTTTAAATCCTACAGCATCTAGATATGCTAGTTGCGTCTGGGGAAACCTTTCTAGGAATTCTATTATTTTCTCAATCGCTCCTTCAACAATTATATCATCATCTGATATGAGCATAGTAAACTTTCCTGTTGCTAAATTCATACACTTAAGAAAATTGCCATCCGCTCCTAAATTATGATCATTCCTATAGTATTTCACTTGAGGATAGAGTTGTAGAATCTCATTAACAATTTTTTCCGTATTGTCTGTTGAACAATTATTGCAAACAACTACTTCGACTTTATTATTTAATTGAGGCAATAACAAGTTGAACATATTTTTTAAGGTTTTTCCCCCGTTGTAAACAGGAACACCTATAGTCAATAATTTTTCACTCATTTTTCCACCATAATTTTGGACGTACATTATTATAAATATTATTAGCTAATCTGCACAAAGTTCTTTCTGGTATACTATGCCAAAGTTTGTACTTTAGTACTTGTGACTTGCTCCTTTGATCAGGTTTCAATTCCGGCCACGGAGTCAATTTCATATACTTCCTATATTCATCCGTCATGGAATGGTCACAATCTTCTATCCACGGCCTACTCATCATGTAGAAATTTCTAGTATAGTGAATAATAGCTGGATTTTGTTTTGCTTTGTTCACTTCCTCTTTCGAATAGAAATGTAGTGGTCTCCTCCAAATCATCAAATTTTCATATGTAAATGCCCAAAAAAGAGTGTACACATTATATTTAGGCTCAAGTCTTAATATTTTTCCTTTGCAGCTCCAATTCATCAACGTCTGTTCAAAAAAGAACACATTTCCATTTTGATCAAATATACGCTTAATTATCTTATCCTGAATCTTATGGATTCTCCACTTATCCAAGTCAACAAGAAACATACCCGCATTGCAATAAATATCTGAATCATCCATTCTGAATTGACGTCGATATTTTTGGACATTCATGCAGTCAGATACTCCTGCCATAATATTGTCACCAAGATCGATATTCCAAAGCTCTTCAAGATCTCTTAATACAAGTGTATCAGAATCCAAACAAAGCACTCTGTGTACATCTTTGGGCAGCAAAGTACCAATGCACATTCTAAAATACGAATGTCCCATTTGATATCTTGATTTAAATGGGTACTTCAGAATGTCCTCTGGATCCGGTGCATCTAAATATATTATCTTCCTCTCGTAAGCAAGACTCACATATCTCTCAACCATCATTTGAAGCTTTTTCTTTTTTTCTGCCGAGATACCATCATCTACCACGTAAAACACTATTGATTGTGCATGCTTATTATTTTCAAGTACTGACACTATAGACGTTGCCATTACACTGGCAAAAGCATCACTGCTAAAATAAAATATGTTCATCACTTACCTGCTAACTGGAAAAATGGTTTTTGATTCAAAACGCTCTTTATCCCATCTCTGAACGGCATCTTAGGTTCCCATCCTGTATCTTTCTTCAGCTCACTGATATCGGCCTGAAGGTGCATTACCTGATGAGGATAATACTCAATTGCCCCAAAAGCAAGATCCATATCTGGAGCAACAACATCTCGAATATCCTTTACATACTCTTTTAAAGGACGTACATTTCCACTTCCTAATACGTAGGTCTTACCACTTATACCCTTTTCTCCTAAACGTACAAAAGCTCTGCCTGCGTCTCCGCTATATAAGTAATCCCACATCTGTTCGCCCTTTGTAAGCTGGGGGACTTCTCCAGACTTTAGCTTATTGATTGTGGACATTACCATGCTTTGCGGTCCATCATTTGGGCCATATACGCTCACTATACGAACCCAGATATGCTCCAATCCAATCTGTCTCGCATACTGCCTTGTCATAAGCCCTGCCGCTAATTTTCCAATTCCATAACCCATGGTTGGATTCGTCGGGGTATCCGGCTTTATCAGTCCCTCTATCCTGCCGTATTCAGCCTGCGATCCAACACCGATGAATCTGGTACATCCCATTCTCTTTGCAGCCGCTACTGCATCAAGGGCGTATCGTACATTCTGGTTCTGCAGGTACATATCATCTCTTGCCTGTCCGGTGGTTCCTGCCCAGGCAAGATGATAGAAAACATCATATGTACTTCCATCCGACTTTAAAGACTGCAATTCATCGAGAGAGCAATATCTTAGCTTTACGAGCTTGTTTTTGGGAATCTGGCTATTGCGTTTTGACCCTTCACGGCATAACACGAGTACCTCAATATTGTTCTTTATCAGTTCTCTTATTATTGCAATGCCAACTGCACCTGTTGCGCCAGTGATAATTACCCTCTTCATCTTTTCTTCTTCCTTACCTTTGTACCCTGCCGGACCCAGATCCATTCGCTAATTTACTGACTTCATCTACGCTTACGCGATTGAAGTCACCTTCAATAGAATGCTTCAATGCTGAAGCAGCAACTGAAAACTCAATTGCATCCTGTGGTCCATACTTATGGCGCAGCGAGTAAATCAGTCCAGCACCAAAGCTGTCTCCACCTCCAACCCGATCAACAATATGAAGATGATACTGTTTGGAGAAATAGTAATCTTTTCCATCAAACAACATTGCGGACCAGTCATTATCACTTGCCGAAATGGAGCTACGAAGAGTTATAGCAACATACTTAAAATTGAATTCCTTCTGCAGCTTTTCTGCAACTTCTTTATATCCCTCACGGTCTAACCTACCTGCATTGATATTTGAGTTGCTTGCCTCAATTCCAAATACATCTTTTGCATCTTCTTCATTTGCTATACAAACATCTATATATTTACAAAGCTCAGTCATTGAACGCTTTGCTGATTCCCTACTCCAAAGTTTGCTTCTATAATTCAAATCACAGGAAACGGTAATTCCTAGTTTCTTTGCCTCTTTACACGCTTCAAGACAAATCCGAAAGACGTTCTCACCTAATGCCGGTGTAATTCCTGTGAAATGGAACCAATCAGCACCGTCAAAAACATCTTTCCAATTAAAGTCTGATATTGTAGCTTCTGCTATTGCTGATCCTGCACGGTCATACACACAGACACTGCTTCTCTGACTGGCTCCCTTTTCAAGGTAATAAATTCCAACTCTATTTCCACCACGGACAATCCCGTTTGTCTTAACACCAAATCCTCTAAGAACAGAAACAGCCCCATTACCGATGGGATTGTCAGGAAGCTTCGTTACAAAGCTCACATCGTCACCAAAGTTTGCCAATGATACTGCTACATTTGCTTCTGCCCCGCCAAAAGTAGCCTGCATAACATCATTTTGAAAAAAACGTAAATATCCTTGAGGTGCAAGACGCAGCATAATCTCGCCAAAAGTAACTACCTTGCTCATAGTCCCACAATCCTTATACTGAAAAGCATCCCGGACTTCTCCATCCGGGACCCATCAACGTTTCAAATAGCTGCTCTATTCTTTACTCTACAGACTTAATCTGATTCTCAAGTCGTGTAATTCTCGCTGTATCCTCCGTAGCCATGGCATTGTAATAGCCAGACTTAAACTTCAGATAAAGCAGTTCGAATCCAAGTGCCTCCTTGATAGCCTGTTTCAAAAATTCCGGATTGTCATTCTTGCTAAGTACGACCTTTCTTGTTTCAAAACGGTCAATGTATGGATTCATCCTAATGATAAATGGAATCGATTCAATACCAATATTTCCACCAAAATTTGTAACAAGGCCACGTGCCTTAGCCTTCTCGCAAAGTTTTCTGGTTGCATTGAATACAGGTTCAGATTCAATATCCTTTCTTTCAATATCCATAGATGCTGAGAGATCACTTCTCCCGACAGTAACTCCTGTCAGGAAACCATCACCTATTTTCAGAATTTCATCAAAGTTTGCAAGACAAGTCTTAGTTTCGGCATTAATGATGCGCTCAACGTCCTTATTGCCATAAACCTTTGTGAAAGCACCACGATACTTCTTCATGGCAAATGGTGTTTCAATCATTGGTGCCATGACACCGGTCGCATCAAGAAGCTTGCATTGATCCAGATCATGAACCGCTTCACATCCACCGATCTTTATTATCAGCCCAAGATCGGCTGTTTCCACAAAGTCGCGGAGCATGATGAGCTCATCTTTTCTGGAACCTTCAGCCTCAAATTCAGCCTTGATTGATACAACACCATATTCCTGTTTCAGTTTTTTCAGTGAATCTACGATATCATGCTTAATCCCCATCTTTTTGTCCTCCACCTTCCTAAGCATTTTTCATGTTATTTTTCTTCATCCACCATCGGAACGATCATGATCTTCTTCAGTTCTTCTCTGGGAAGGAACGGAGCAAGATCTTCAAGCGGCGGTGAAACAAGAGTTCCATCCTCAAGCCGCTTTGTACTGCTCTTCGGTTCCCACCTCTGAGCTGTGTCTGTGAAGATCTGACAGAAAAGCGGGCCATCTGTAGCAAGGCATTCGTCCACAACTTTTTTCATTTCATCATTGCTGTGTGCTTCAAAGTAAGGATACCCAAATGCCTTGGCGATCTTCCCGAAATCCGGGAAAGAAAGGTCCCCGGATTCCGGACCAATTCCTACCCGGGAATGTTCAGAAAACAGATTGCTCTGGGTAATACGAATAGACTGATATCCGCGGTTATTAATCAGGAAAATCTTAATTGGCAGTTTGTTTGTGACAATGGTCTGAAGTTCCTGTAGGTTCATCATGATACTTCCATCGCCTTCAAGACAGATTGTCGTCTTCCTATGCCCGCCAAGACAGGTACCAATAGATGCTGGGAGACCATATCCCATAGAGGCAATGGCACTGTTATTATCAAACCTGCTACCCTTTTGTATATGATACAACTGGTTGCCAACAACACAGCATGCACCGTTAGACACTGCCGTCAGGCTATTCTCCGGAAGATTTTTGCTTACATAATCAATGAATGCATAGACATTGACATAGCCATTATCCTGATCCCACTGTCTCTTTTGAATAACCGGATAGTTCTTCTTCCATCCCTGGCAGATCTTAATCCAATCTTCATCGTGACTTACAGGAGTGTTATCTCCAATGGTGTTATTGAGCTTGGTAAGGAAATCCTTTGCATCCGCCCAGACAGGCATTTCAACGTGAATCGTCGGCTTTTTCATTTCAGCACGGTCAACATCTACCATGATAACCTCGGCATCTCTTGCCCATGTTTCATAGTTATATCCCACCTGACGAATAGAGATTCTGGTACCAATTGCAAGGATTAAGTCTGCATTTTGTATAGCCCAGTTACCCGGACGGTCACCCATGTTGCCGGCGCGACCAGTGTACAGTGGATTGTCGTCCTCAATGAGGTCAATTGCATTCCAATAAGTTACGATTGGAATATTCAGCTTCTCTGCAACCTCTCTGAAAACCTGATAGGCTCCAGAGAGGCGAATGCCATATCCTGTATGGAAAACCGGACGCTTTGCTTTCTTAATCTTCTCAATAACCGAATCGATCGTTTCTTGGCTCACCGGAGGCGGAAGAAGTGCATCATCCTTCTTCTGATCTTCAGTACCGTCATAACCCTTGAGATCATCCGTCTCAATGAAAGAGCCCTGGAAGTTCACTGGGATATCAATCCAAACCGGACCGGGACGTCCAGTTGTTGCGAGATGCCAGGCTCTTTCAAGGTGATACCGTATTGTCAGCGGATCTTCTATCATTACTGCATACTTGGTCATCGGAGCCACAGACTTTGTAATGTCATACTCCTGATCGCCAACTGCGCGAAGAGGAAGGCCTTCGGTAAACTGCTCACAATACCTGGCAGTTGTCGTGTACTTAACCTGTCCAGAAATAACAAACATTGGAATGGAATCGAGCCAGCCGCATACAACACCCGTAATTGCATTGGTGCCGCCAGGGCCTGTAGTTACACATACTGCTGCAATTTTATTTTCAATCCTCGCATAGGCCTCTGCTGCCATAGCACAAGCCTGTTCATGATGATTATAGGTTACATGAAGACCTTCTTTATGGCCCAATGCGTCATTAAGGTGCATCGCTCCACCACCAACTACAGAGAAGGCGTCTGTTACTCCGTGGTTAACTAGAAAGTCTGCCACATAATCAGCAAGTCTTATTTTCACGATTCCGCTCCTTCTTATCCTTTGTTCTTCCGTGCTGTTCAGTGAATTTCAAATTATTAAGGCTGAACCTTATTAGTCCTTTACTGCCTCTTTGATTACTTCAGCCATATAATCGATCATAGCGTCAGTCATTCCCGGATATACTCCAACCCAGAATGTGTTGTTCATGATGAAGTCCGTATGCGTCAACTCACCAACAACCTTGTAATCATCCGTACCTCTGATCTGATCGAAGCAAGGTTGCTTGATAACATTGCCAGAGAACAGAAGCCTTGTCTGAATATTCTTGCTCTCAATAAAGCGCTGTACCTTGTTGCGATCAAGCCCCGTCTCCGGTCTGATGGAAATCAGGAAGCCAAACCAAGACGGATTAGAGTTCTCTGCGGGCTCAGGGAGAATAATCCGATCCTGAACATCCTCTAGCGCTTTGTGCAGTCTTGCCCAGTTATGTCTTCTTCTCTCAATGAAGGTCGGGAACTTCTTTAACTGCTCAACACCTACAGCGGCCTGCATATCTGTAACTTTCAAGTTGTAACCAAAGTGGCTATATACATACTTATGATCATAGCCATGAGGAAGTTCACCATAGTCCCCATCAAATCTATGCCCACAGGTATTGTCGCGACCTGAAGGGCAATAGCAATCACGCCCCCAGTCACGATAAGAAAGGATCAGACGGTTAAGTACAGGATCATTGGTGTACACGGCACCGCCCTCTCCCATAGTCATATGATGAGGCGGATAGAAGGATGAAGTACCGAGATCCCCCCATGTACCTGTAAATCTGGTCTCACCATCGATGGTGTACTGGCTTCCGAGTGCATCACAGTTGTCCTCTACAAGCCAAAGGTTGTTCTCCTCGCAGAATGCTTTTACAGCCTTAAGGTTGAAAGGATTTCCAAGAGTATGTGCTACCATAACAGCCTTGGTCTTTCCAGGATTGTACGCGGCTTCAAGCTTGGTCACATCAATGTTGTACTGAGGAACAGTAACATCTACAAAAACCGGAACTGCACCATACTGGAGAATAGGATTGATCGTTGTCGGGAAGCCACATGCGACTGTGATAACTTCATCACCACGCTTGATCTGGCGTTCACCCAGCTCAGGAGCTGTGAGGACTGTGAAAGCGATCAAGTTTGCAGAGGATCCAGAGTTCACAAGATGTGCATGTTTAACGCCAATCCACTTTGCAAAATCACGCTCGAACTGACTGCTGAATCTTCCTGTTGTGAGCCAGAAATCCAACGTTGCATCTGTTAGGCTCTGCATCTCCTTCTCATCATACACTCGGGATGCATACGAGATACGATCACCAGGAGTAAAGTTGCTGTGATCTGTTTCCTGCTCTTTAAACTCATGATAGAACTCAGCAACGAGATCCTTGATCTCAGTTCTTGCTTCCTCTTCATTTCTCCAACGTGCCATAAAATTTCCTCCAAAGTTTACTTTTAATGTTTATCCAATCTTTCTTATAACAAGCCTGCGCCTGTAAGAAATTATCTGGTAATTCATTGAACCATTTCAGATATCCCGGTTCATTTATTGCCTTCTTCTGCTTATTTGTATCAAATTCACTTACAAACTTGCAACGATAAGCCAAAGATATAAAGTGACCTCGAACCGCATATTTGCACCGGATTATCTCATAGACTCCAATCATGTCGGAATCTACGATTACATCCTGACCGAGTTAGGATTTTGCAGTCTTATGTATGCGTTCCTCAATGGGCTCTCTGTAACGAATGCATCCGCCAGGTACGTACCACCCTGTTCCAGAATTAGGATCGTCTCTCCACGATAACAGGATCTGATGCGAGCTATTAACAACAAACAGATCCACATTAACAATCGGGGTTAATGTACTGACATAGTTGAACAGGTCTGTTCCCAGACCATTCTCAGGTGATAGTCCTTCGGATTGGATTTCACTCTGCAAAAGGTCAATACCAGATCTAAGGCTCATTCGCCATCCCTCAGAAACTCTTCAATCTCTTTGTCCATACATGCAGGAATATCACCGCCATCCAGCCAGCACTTGCTCCACTCAACAACTTTTTCGATGGCTTTATCCAGATCCCAATGAGGATGCCAGTTAAAAGTAGCCTTCAGCTTTGAGCAGTCAAGTTTTAAGAAATTTGCCTCATGCGGACCACCATCGGATTTGTTAAGCCACTTGAGGCCTTCACCCCAGTGTTTTACAAACAGATCAACGAGAGCTCCCGTCTGGAAGCAATCACGATCGTCCGGTCCAACATTGTAATAGTCAGCGTATTTGATATCCTGATACTGCTTTGCTGCGATCATGAGATATGCATATAGCGGCTCCAGCACATGTTGATAAGGTCTTGTAGAATATGGATTACGAACGATAATATCTTCATGTTTCTCAGCAGCTCTCACACAGTCAGGAATGATCCTGTCTTTTGCAAAGTCACCACCACCGATTACATTTCCTGCACGTGCCGTGGAAACAGCAACTCTGCCATCCGTGAAGAAGCTGTTCTTGTAAGAATGGGTAACCAACTCCGAACATGATTTGGAATTAGAATAAGGATCGAATCCATCCAGCGGCTCATTCTCGCGGTAACCCCAGATCCATTCATTGTTATGGTAAACCTTATCTGTAGTGACATTTAAAAAAGACTTCACACAAGGATGGAGTCTTACGCACTCACAGATATTCACGGTTCCCATTACGTTCGTTTCATACGTGTAACCGGGATCCTTATAAGACTCACGTACAATCGGCTGTGCTGCAAGATGAAGGACAATCTCCGGCTGTTCCTTGTCGAATACCTCCATAAGATGATCTCTGTCTCTGATATCCCCGATATAGGAATGCATCTTGTCCTTGACATCTGCAATATCAAAAAGGTTTGGCTCAGTTGGCGGCTCTAATGCGTATCCCGAAACTGCCGCACCAGCATTGATTAGCATCCTGCAAAGCCAGGTTCCCTTAAAACCGGTATGCCCGGTAATCAGTACCTTCTTTCCCTTATAAAAAATCAAATCAAATTCAGACATACTGCCACCCTTCAATTCTTTGTTAATCTTCCCACGTTTTCCACGGTGCCTTGCCTTCTGCCCAGAGCTTTTCAAGAATATCTTTTTCTCTCTTGGTGTCCATGCACTGCCAGTAGCCGGTATGAGGATAGGACATCAGCTGATTTTCAGCTGCCAGCTTCTCAAGCGGCTCCCGCTCAAAGACGCAATCATCCCCTGTCAGATAATCAAAAATCTGAGGCTCAAGTACCATATAACCCGCATTGATTGCTGCGCCATCTTCAGCATTCTTCTCCCTGAAGGAGCGGACTGCATTATCTCCGCCAATATCGAGTACCCCCTTCTGCTGTTTCTGTTTAACTGCGGTAAGGGTAGCAATCTTGCCATGTGCCCTATGAAATTCAAGTAATTTCTGGATATCAACGTCACAGACACCATCACCATAAGTCATGAAAAATGGCTCATCACCGATGTACTTTTGTATCCGTTTGATGCGCCCGCCTGTCAATGTATTGAGTCCAGTATCAACGACTGTTACTTTCCATGGTTCCGTATGTTTTTCATGAACAACCATCTTGTATTCTTCTGTAAGATCAAAGGTGATATCTGAAGTGTATAAGAAATAATTTCTGAACCACTCCTTGATCATCTGCTGTTTGTATCCAGCGCAGATCACAAATTCATTAAATCCAAAATGACTGTATTCCTTCATAATATGCCAGAGAATTGGCATACCCCCGATTTCAATCATTGGCTTAGGACGATATTCTGATTCCTCTGAAATCCGTGTTCCAAAACCACCGGCTAATAAAACAACTTTCAACTTATGCCCCTCCATTTACTCAATAATACTAAATGTCATTTTCAGCTTTATGTAGAACTCCTGATTACCAAGAGCAAGCCACAAACAAATAATAATCAAAGACCGCTCGTTTCTCTAGTTATCAGATGACTCGAAATACTGATAGCCACAGAAACGAGCAGCCCTACTACTCTTTTACGTTGATCTTATACTCACGCTGTAAAGTCAGTAATTATTTTTACATCATCCCTATACTGCCGATGTAAAGCCACCGAAAACCACCATTTTCTTGGTCGTCGTTCAGCCTCTTTTTGCCACTTCTTACATCGTGTCAATAGTGTCGATATTAAAAATTTACATCGCATCATAGGTCACCTAATAAAAAACGCCCTCCGAGGGCACCTCCCCTCGCTTCTGCCTTCATACCTTACGCCTGCCCTACATTTCCCATCAAAACAGAGAGCCGGGATTCCTCCAAGCCCTCTATTTGATCAGCAATATATTTTCACAAATCCTACGATATCAGCATTTACACGCATGATTTCAGGGTCAGCCTGCATTTGAGTGATGGTCATCCATTTATATCTGCTCCCATAAAGCTCAAATTCATTATCCTGCATGTTTTGAGGTATTTCCTCAAGTATAAATTGATAAAGCTTATGATGATATATTTTATAAACCTCATCACTCTGTGAATATTTGCAATGCGTTCCCTCTGCCTTGTATTCTGTGCAAATATTCCTATCGAGTATAGCTGAAGCGAATCTGTCGGCATTCTCTTTGTTATTGTCTTTGCTTCTTGTATATGGAAAAAGCCAGCATTTCCATCGCTCATCATATCTAAGGAGGAATCTGTCCACCGTATCCTTGATTGCAAGTAGGGTAAATTCGTGTCTGGTGTTCGTAAGAATCTCCACATATAACTGCATGATCTTTTGCAGATCCCGATCCGTTAATTTTCCTATCTTCTCATCAATGGCTACGGCTTCAATTTCAATTGTTCTATCTATACGCGTCCATGACTTCTTATGCAGGCCTGCTTCCTTCCAATCTTGGATTTCTATACTATACGGCCACTCTTTGCTTTTGCTGGTTACATACATTGCAAGGACAGCCAATGTATGATCATCAATTACAATAGCCGGTCTGTGCTTGGAGTCATTCGTTTCTTCAAATGGGAATTGCACCCACCACAGTTCTCCGATGTTATACTTTGCCGTTTTTCCTCACAGTTTGCTTATAAATCCGATCCCATTCATCGTCCCGGATCCACGGATCATCCTTTGGCAGATCTTTGATTTTTATCGTGTTCTTGCGCACTTCATTCTGATGTTCATTGAGAAAATTCTTAAATTCTATTATTTCTTTTGTTCTATCCATGGCATTCCTCAATGATTTAGTCAAAACTATATTTTTCTTAACCCGTTAATTGTAACCTCTTGATTTGAGTTCTGTCTATAAAAAAATGAAGGAAGTCACATCGCGCCCTTCCTTGCAAACACCACATAAAATGTCTTGCACAGAATCCGTATATCCATCCCGATTGACCAGTTCTCAATATACTTCCGGTCCAGCTTCACCACTTCATTGAAATCCGTAATGGAGGACCTGCCGCTGACCTGCCACATTCCGGTAATGCCCGGCTTCACAGCCATTCTGCTGCGGTGATAGGGCTTGTACTTCTCCCACTCATCCACCGTCGGCGGTCTGGTGCCGACAAGGGACATATCCCCTTTAAGCACATTGAAGAACTGCGGGAATTCATCGATGGAGAGGTCCCTGATCCAGTTTCCGATACCTTTCTTGATCGTTCCGTCCGGCATTTTCCTGCAGCCGATAATACGCGGATCATATTCCAGCTTGAACATCATGCCGTCCTTGACGCGGTTTTCCTCAAGGAGAGCCTTCTTCCTCTCCTCTGCGTCAGGATACATGGAGCGGAACTTGTACATCTCGAATTTCTTGCCGTTCTTACCGATACGGGTCTGGTGGAAGAAGACCGGCCCGTCCGGGGAGGCAATCTTGATCATCGGACCCACAATAATGGTCAGGATGAGTGTGATGATACAGCCGATGATGCCGCCGATAATATCCGCGATACGCTTTACAACCAGCTCGGACAGAGGTGCTTCTGCGATGACACTGGTCAGCACCTCGTGGTCTCCGATTTTTTCCACAAACTGCTTCGCGCCGGATGCTTCCACCGGATATGTGAGCCGTTTGTGCACGGTAATTCCCATCTGGATCGCCTCCTCGCTGATCTCCTTCGGATATGGAAAGCTCTCCGGGATATCAAACAGAACCTCATCGACCCAGTTATAACTCAGATATTCAATTGCATCCTTCGCGTTTGCCACGATTTTGATGCCGTGATAGTCCTCTCCTTCACGCTCCGCATCCAGCAGAATGATGCCGGTAGAGCTGTAGATCAGCGTTCCGTCCCGCTCAATTCCACGGACGAGGTTTTCCAGCCTTGAAGACACAGTGATCAGAAGAATACTACGCGGCGATCCGATACTTGTCTTCTTCAGATGTTTCTTGCGCAAAAGTCTTGTGAGATAACTGGTCAGAAAATACAAAACGGCAGTGTAAAACAGCGTAAGACGTGAAAGCACCGCCTGCTGATGAATTGCAAACAGATACAGCGTTGCCATTCCGATCACCAGGAAGGTCTGCTGCATTGTAATGATAAATTCTTTTAAATATCCTCTCTGCAGGACCTTATGAAAGGTATGGAGGATCAGAAATGAAAGAAGATCGATAAAAAGGAATGCTACGGAAAGGAGCCGATAGGTCTGGTTGAATTGATGGAACAAACCATGTCTCAGATAATATCCTATTACATAGGACAGCTCCAGGCAGGCCACATCCAGCAGTGCAAAATCCCAGTGCTTGACAAGACCTTTCGGCGCTCGATGATACATCCCTTACCCCCCCATGTGTTTTCAGAAAATAATAAGAATAATCTGTTGCTTTGCAAATATTTTTTGCTGCATGATAGATCAACTATAGATCTGTTTCCTGCTTTCAGCATTTCATTGTGATTTCAAGTCCGACACGGACCAGCCTCTCCTGACCAAGAAATGGCATCTCGATCCAGGCTGTTTTCTTGTGGCGGTCGATTTTGCGGATGGTGCCTTCCAGGCCCACCAGCGGTCCTTCCGTTATGACAACACGGTCTCCGATGATCGCGCCCTTTGAGGTGCGGACCGTCTTACCGGAATCCCACAGTCTGCGAAGCCATGCCGCTTCTTCCTTTCGGACAGGAAGGATGTAGGAGTCCTCCCGCAGCAGCGTTGCGTGCTGGAAAACCGTAAGCCCCTTCTCCCTTCCAAGCCTGACCAGCAGGTCATCCGGCCTTCCGGTCTCGGCAAAGATATAACCCGGGAAGAGCTTCTCTTCCACCATCCTGTCTACGCCGTGTATTCTGCGGATTCTCTCCACTGTCGGCACATACAGATGCTCATCTTTGGAAAGCACCCGAATGCTGCATGCCTGGACGGTTTTCATCTCGGCGCCGGATTCGGTATGTATCACATAGAGATTGTCATCCGGATCAGAATATTGTTTTTCCAAAGAACATCTTCCTTTCAAATCAAAAAACACTGGATGTCAATACGCGGAGGACCTGAAAAATGGGTGTGCTTCGCCACCCGAAGCTCCTGCTCCGGTTTGCCGTGCTGCTATGACCACTTCAGACTGCTCCCGCGCACCAGGCGACGTGGAACATCCTCCGCTTTTAGTCCTGAAATCAACTCTGTCAAAAAGATGCTGAAAGCATTACTCCCGACATGATAGCTCTTTTAACACTATATGTCAATTTAACATCCTGTTACATTTTCTTTTTATTTGTCAGCTGATGTACTTCAGCTCCTTGAGCTTATTGAACACAATCTGTGCGATGCCCTGTCTGCCCTCCTCTGTCATCAGAGAGTTCGGCACGGTAGCATTCAGACTGACATAGTGATCGCCGAAGGCTGCTGTCATGGCCTGATCGTATGCGGTGTGGTCCGTCCAGTCGGCCGGATAGGATCCGAGCACCAGATAATCCTTGCTGCCGTTTGTATAGGTGGCAAGTACAGCCTTTTCCTGCTCAATCAGCTCGTTCAGGTCATTGCCCCAGCCGCCGTGGTATCCCATGGTCAATACGGGAAGGTCACCCTGATCGGTCCGGTCCTTCTTGTACTTGCTGAGGTCGTTGCGGACGACAGTTTCATAATTGCTGGTGAGGCCCTTCTGGGTGTGTTCACTGATATAGCCCTGCACCGTGCTGTCGGGGACCCCTGCCAGAGACATCTGGGAGAGCGTCCCGGCCATGTCCCAGGTATCGTCCTCAACGGTGACCGTGGAGCCGTCCGCCTGCAGCAGTGCCTGAAGCTTTGCGGGATAGCCGTTTGCCTTGTCCGCGTCATCGTCCATGTAGCTGTCGCCTCGGACGCTGATGGCAGTATAAGTGGTCTGTGTATCCTTTTTGTCATTGGAATCAGAAGAGGCGGACACGGCCGAGACGGATTCGGAGCTTGCGGAAACAGAGGCTGTGGATGAGGAGGAGCTGGTATCAGGTGCCTCCTGCGGCGCCGCCGGTGCGGATGAGGATGCTACAGTCGTCTGATAGCTGTTGTTGCTGTCCATGGCCATGGCCTGCTGGGCCTTTGTCTCCAGTTCCTTTGTATTTTCCTGCTGTTTCATTTGGCTGAATGCCAGAAGGGCACCGAGCGCCACAGCCAGGAGCACACAGCCGACAATTGTCATAAATCTTCCAAAACCTGAATGCTTATTCATAGTTGCTTACACCTTTCCCTCCCGTACACATTCCTCTTTACCTGATTGATTCATACTGCCGCATGATAAATATCTGCGTTATTATCCAGGATCTCATCTGCCGCTCTGCCCAGATGGGCCTTCTGCAGGGCGTCCAGACCATCCTTCATATTCGGTCGGCGGTCCTCCAGATTGTGGGAATCCGTACCCAGCACCTGTGTGATGCCGTTCTTCACCATTGTCAGTGCCCTGCGGTGCGAGCTCCTGTGCAGCAGAGCACCTGCGTTCATCTGCACCAGGACGTCCAGCTCCAGAAGCTCTCCGATTGCCTCCTCGCCTGCAAATTCCGGAAAGCGCTCCAGATGGGCGATGATCGGGCGGATACCATAGGAGATCAGCGTCCGCACGTCCCGGAGAACAGCTCCGGTCCAATGCTCAAACGGCATTTCCAGAAGCAGGTACCTTGAGTGGCCCATGCACAGCTTCTCCAGATCCGGATCATAGACCAGGCCATTGTGCCAGGCAGCCTCGGCACCCAGACCAATGCGCCCCTGCCACTCCGGAATATTTTCTAATATATATCCCTCCAGCTTCTCATAGGCCCTCTGCCGCCTCTCCAGGAAGCTGGCGATGGACTCGGTGGGATAATAGTGCGGCGTGGCGACAAGGCCGGCGCATCCCTGCCGGATCTCCTCCTGCAGCATGCCGGCGGACATGTGCAGATCTCTGGCTCCGTCATCCATGCCGGGCAGGATGTGCAGATGCAGGTCGTAATAATGCTTTGGTTCATGTCTGAATAACATATTTACTTCTTATAATACCCCTTGTAATAGCTTCTGTAATACTTTCCGCCTTCGGTTGTCACATCATTGTACACGAAGCCCAGTACCTTGGCATTGGCCAGTTCCAGCTGCGCCAGCGTGTCTTCCAGGGCTGGCCGTTGGGTGACCTGATGCCGCACGGCAATGAGGAATCCGTCCGAATAGGGTGAGATGATGGACGCATCGGCAACCGTCGTCACCGGCGGAAGATCGATCATAATGTAATCGTAGAGCTTTCTGAACTGTTCGATCAGTACCTTCATCTGATTGGACTGCAAAAGCCAGGTCGGATCCGGCGGAATATTGCCGGCCGGAAGCACATCCAGGCCGCGGCGGACGTTGCGCCGCAGAGCGTCAGAGATCTGCACCGCTCCGATCAGCAGGTCGGAAAGACCTGGAATCGATTTGACGCCAAGCTTTGACCCGACGGTGGGAAGACGGAGATCGCACTCGATCAGCAGCACCTTCTTGCTCAGCTGTGCGAAGGAGATCGCGGTGTTGATGCAGATGGTTGACTTTCCATCATGGGCCTGGGCACTGCTGACCGCAATCACCTTGCATCCGCCTCCCGGAAGAGAAAAGGTGATGTTGGTCCGGAGTGCCTTGTAGGCCTCCTGGATCGGCCACGGGGACTCGTCGGAGAGAATCAGCTTCGCATCCGCGCTCTCGATGGAATTGGAACGCCCGGTACCTCTTTTCTTGTCAAAAACGCCCATGATTAATCCTCCCCTTTTCTGTTCTGCTTTCGGTAATAGTAACGGCTGCTGCCGGAATGTCCGCTGGCGGCCTGCTCATAGTTCGGAATGGTGCCGATGATCGGAATATCGAAGTCTCCCTCCAGCTGCTGTGCATCCTTGATGCGGGTATCGCCGAGACTGCGCACCACTGTGATGACCATCATCAGCAGCATGCCGACCAGGAAACCGATCGCTACGTTTTTCTTCACGCTGGGGCTGTAGGGCTGTGTGGGCATGACGGGGTTGGTCACCACCTTCATGGAGGAGCCCTCCACGACGCTGGCGATATAGTCCGGCGCGATCTCCGCGATGGCCTTGGCGAGATTGTAGGAATCCTCCGCAGAGCCCGTGACGACGTAGACCGTCACCAGCTGGGTATTCTGCTCGATCTCGGTGGTGATATTGTCCGAGATGTCTTTGTATTCGTATTCGGAATCCAGAGACGCCTTCTTCAGCGCGTCCTCTATGACGGGACGGCTCTTCATGATGGCGGCGTAGGTGTAGGTCAGACTCTGGGCCGCGCTGACATCGCCGCTCTGCAGGCTCTGGGTATCCTCACTGGCGGTCGTCCGGTTGTTGACGAAGGCGGTAAAGTAGGAGCGGTATGTGGGCTTGATGACGAAGATCGTAATGGCACACGCAACGATCGCAAAGACCAGTGCCACGATCAGGATCTGCCCGATGTTGGCTCCGATGGCCTTGAATACGTCTGCCAGATCGATCGTCACTCCATCGTCATCCGGACTTGCGGGTGCTTTTCCGGTCTGTACTGCCAGTTTGTTTCTTTCCTCCATTACTCTAACCTCCATCTGCAGGGAGCCGCCTGGCGCGGCGGGGCTCCTGTCTCATTATGTCTGCTTTTGCTGTGTTTCTTCTCTTGCTGTGCTTCTGCTTTTGATTGCTTTTCTGCTTTTTGATTATTATACGGGGCTGCAGCTTCAGCCGCTGACATCCTCGTCCGTCAGGGTCTCGCCGTTCATCACCTTGTCGATCAGGCTGCTGGCCTTCTTCACCATATCCTCATTCTCATACATAACGTATGCCTTGACGCTCGGCATGGAATAGGTGTAGTCCATACCGCCGGTTCCGGTGACCGCATAGGCCTTGACATTCCAGGAAGGATTATCGGAGATCTGCATCTTCACCAGGGCTGAAATATCATCGGAGGTCATATTCGTAACGAACATGCCCTGCAGACTGTCCAGCACCTCGCTATAATGCAGCAGCAGATTCGTGCTGTCGCCGGATATCTTCTGAATAACTGCAGTAATGACCTTCATCTGGTTCTGTCCACGCTGGTTGTCGCCGGAGGTGAAGGAGTAACGCTCACGGGCGAAGACAAGCGCTTTCTTGCCATCCATCTCGTTGGGGCCGTCCACGAAGCTCTCGCCGCGGGCCTCGAAGGCCTGGGGTGAATCTACAGTGATGCCGCCGATGGCATCGATGAGGGTCTCGAAGCCGGTGAAATTGATCTGGCCGTAGTAGTTGATCTTCTCCTGATACAGATCGGATAAGCCCTGCATGGAGACGTCAATGCCGTAGATGCCCAGGTGGGTGAGCTTGTCCAGCGCGCCGTTTCCGGCGGGATTCGGGATGAAGTAGTCACGGGGTGTGTTCAGAAGCAGAATCTGATGTGTCGTTGGATTGACCACCATCAGGATGTTCACATCGCTCCGGCTGGTGTCAAGCATCTGGCTTCTGGTATCAGATCCGCTGATGTAGAAGACGAAGGGCGTCTTTGTGATCTCACTGCTGGTGAGGATATCACTGGCGGACTGTACGGTGCCGTTCGAAGACGCGACTGCGCCGGTGCTCTCCGGATCGATGGTCTCGGTCTTCTCGATCGGGATCTCCGAGAGCAGCCTTGTCTTGTCGGAGAAGTCGGCGAATTCGTCTGTGTCCTCCAGGGCGCTAGTATAGGCCTCGTTCATGATGATTGCCTTGACATCCTGATCATAGAGTGCCTGGGCGTTCTCGGTCATGGACGGGCGGGAGACGGTGTTGATCTTTGATCCCAGCTCGTTCTCGATGGACTTGACGGCCTGGGTGGTATTGTCCTGGTCAAAGTCCGACATGATGCCGAAGGAATAGTCCTTGGCATCCTGGATGCTCTGGGCCTTGTCGTCCGAGAGCACATAGACACCCACCATGGCCTGCAGGGTCTTCTGGGTCGTTGTGACGGTCTGCACGGTCTGGTCTACCTTGAAGAGGACCATGGAGGTGCCGACGGAGCCAACTGCCATGACGGCAGCCAGTACACAGGCCACAATTCTGCGCACCCTCCTTGCCCTGTGGGGTCCATGTCCCATGCCCGCGAAGAGCAGGACACTGGTCAGGACCACCATGGCGATCAGGATGGCGATGACTGCTATGACATACTTATCCGGCACCATGTTCAGCCAGATCAGGCGATAGGCTGCATAGGCCTCCAGCAGGATCTGAACCACAAGTACGCTGAAAGCGATGGGAAACCATTTCTTTCTGGGAAGCATCTGCTTTATTACCCCCTCATTGATGTTTATGTAGTGTTAATATGCGGAATTTGCAACAAACTATTATATTCTACACGCAGTGTGCGGGAATTTGCAAGAGTGACAGAATAAAATATATACGGAATTCACGGTATTTTCGGCGAAATGGACGGATAAGGGAAAAGGCACTGACGGAAGATTCTGGATTTCTTCCGTCAGTGCCTGTTATTCTTTGTTATATTCCTGTGAAAAATGAGAAGCGCAATTGCCATTTTCCAGCTGTGCTTTAGACTCCATTAACCAGTCATAATTCGCTTTGTTGCCCATAACATAGACGTTTTCCATCAGATTGTTGTAAGCTTCCTCGGACATCATAACAACATTCTTATTGTTCTTGCGAGTGACGATCAGGGTTTCGAAATCATCTGTCACCTGGTCCATATAGTTCTTCATATGATCTCTTAAATTCGTATAATTCACTACCAGCATAGCAATCACCTCCGTACGGTTTTCTGAACTTATTATATGATGTAGGGTATCCTGTACGTCAACACCTGTGATGACATCTGTTTGTTATTGTTCAATTTCGTCTGATTTTATGGTATAGTGGTTTTTATGTGATTGAAGCATACTGAAAAGCATAAAGGGGATGCAATATGGAAGCGAAAGATTGTAAGAGAAAAGTAATTCTGACCGGTGACCGTCCGACGGGACGTCTGCATCTGGGTCATTATGTAGGATCTCTGCAGAGACGGGTGCAACTGCAGAATTCCGGTAAATTTGATGAAATTAATATTCTGATTGCGGATGATCAGGCGCTGACGGACAACTGGGATAATCCGAAGAAGATCCGTGACAACATCATCGAGGTTGCCCTGGACTATCTGTCGGTGGGCATTGATCCGGCAAAGTCAAATATCTGTATTCAGTCGGCAATTCCGGCACTACATGCGCTGACCTTCTACTATATGAATCTGGTTACGACACAGCGTCTGAGCCGGAATCCTACCGTGAAGAGCGAGATGGTGCTGCGAGGCTTCTCGAGTGCCGAGGGTGAGAATGACAACACCGCGGGGCTTCCTGCCGGTTTCTTTACGTATCCTGTGTCCCAGGCGGCGGATATCACTGCCTTCAAGGCTACGACGGTTCCGGTCGGTGAGGACCAGGAGCCGATGCTGGAGCAGACCCGGGAGATCGTGCGGAAGTTCAATTCTACCTATCAGAGAGATGTACTGGTGGAGCCGGATATTCTCCTGCCGGATAATGAGACGCAGCGCCGCCTGCCCGGCACAGACGGCAAGGCGAAGATGTCGAAGTCTCTGGGGAACTGTATCTATCTGTCGGATGACCCGAAGACCGTGAAGACGAAGGTTATGAGCATGTACACGGACCCGCAGCACATCAATGTGGCTGATCCGGGACATGTAGAGGGAAATGCGGTATTTACCTATCTGGATGCATTCTGCAGGGATGACCAGTTCGCGGAGTATCTGCCGGATTATGCGAATCTGGATGAGATGAAGGAGCACTATCGTAAGGGAGGCCTTGGTGATGTGAAGTGCAAGAAGTTCCTGATCAAGGTGCTGGAGGAGCTGCTGACACCGATCCGCGCCGAGCGTGCGAAATGGGCAGCGAATATTCCGGAGGTGTACCAGATCCTGAAGGAGGGCACGGCCCGGGCTGTCGAGGAGAGCAATCAGACCCTCGCTGAGGTGCGGGATGCGATGCGGATCAATTACTTTGAGGATGATTCGATTGTCGGGGACTGGGAAAGCTGGATTCTGAAGTGAGTTCTTTCTTCGGATATTACGGTTATTACCGCTCATGTGCCATTCAGTTATAACCACTCGTGTATCATTGCTTACGTTTAAGTTCAATTGTTCGATTACCGGGCATGTTCGCTATATTTACTTAAATGGGCGTAAGGTAAGAGCCGGGCAGATTTCCATTCTGCCCGGCTTCTGGAATGTTTACGCATTTATGCACTTCTGCTGTTTTATTTACATGTTGTTTTATATTGATTTTATTTAGAACCCAATTGAGTGGAAAAAAAGGGATGCTGCATGAAACGACAGCCCCATATGTCAACGGTTCATGCCGCTTTGTCGTGATCAGTCTCCGTATCCATTGGGGTTCTTCATCTGCCAGTTCCAGGAATCGCGGCACATGTCCTCGATGTTCTTCTCTGCCTGCCAGCCGAGGATTTCTTTGGCCTTGGTGGGATCGGAGTAGCAGGTCGCGATATCGCCTGGGCGTCTCGGATCGATCACATAGGGGATCTCCTTGCCGCAGGCTTTGGAGAATGCCTTGATAATGTCAAGCACGGAGTAGCCGACACCAGTGCCGAGGTTGAAGATCTGCACGCCGTCAAGCTTCCGGAAGCCCTCGATGGCCTTGACGTGGCCCTTTGCCAGGTCCACGACATGGATGTAATCGCGGACGCCGGTGCCGTCCGGGGTGTCATAGTCGTTTCCGAATACATGTACCTTCTCCAGCTTTCCGGATGCCACCTGTGCCACATATGGCAGAAGGTTGTTCGGGATGCCCTTCGGGTCCTCTCCGATCAGGCCGCTCTCGTGGGCGCCGATGGGGTTGAAGTAACGGAGGAGCATGATCTTCCATTCGTGATCTGCTTTCCAGATATCGGTCAGGATTCTCTCCTGCATGGCCTTGGTCTCGCCGTAAGGGTTGGTCGTCGTGCCCAGCGGGCAGTTCTCGGTGATCGGGATCTCGGCGGGATCTCCGTAGACGGTGGCGGAGGAAGAGAACACGAACTGCTTGCAGCCGTGATTACGCATGACATCTGTGAGCGTCAGAGTGCTCAGGAGGTTGTTCGTATAGTACTCGATCGGTTTTCTGGTGGACTCGCCGACTGCCTTATAGCCTGCGAAGTGGATGACCGCGTCGATGTGCTCTGCATCGAAGAGCTCGTTCATGGCCTTGCGGTCGCATACGTCCACGTTGTAGAACTTCGGACGCTTTCCGGTGATGGTCTCGATCCGGTCTACGACCAGCTCCTTTGAGTTGTAGAGGTTGTCTGCGATGACTACGTCGTAGCCTGCGTTCAAGAGTTCTACGCAGGTATGGCTGCCGATAAATCCTGTACCGCCTGTAACTAAGATCTGCATGATGGTCTCCTTCTCTATTGTGTTTTATTGTGTCATTAATAGTGTATTGCGTAACCAGGAACAATACTGCCTTGTCTGGTCGGTTGTAAATGATCTGCTGTGGATGAACTGCAGCGAATGATTTGTTGTGCCGGCAGATGTTCAGGTTTCTGAAAACACTCTCTATTATAACGGTTGCCTGTTATATTGCAAATCGGGAGGCAGTCCCCTTCTTTGCTCTCTGTGGCTGTCTGCTGATCGTTATTGTTCATGGAGCTTCTCCGGAGGGCACTTCTCATGATGTTCCTTAGCGTGCATATTACGAACGGAAACAGACAGATCAGATGCTCTCCTGACAGGTCTCTGAACAGTTGCTGCTATTTTCCCTCATACCTCGCGGGGGCCGTCTCCAATTGAAACGATATAAAAGGACGGAACCAGTTTTGTCCTTGCGTAGTAGTTGACACCGACCTGGTCTACGAAGGTGTCGATGGCGTTATTTTTTACAATGTTCACGGTGCAGCCTCCGAAGCCGCCGCCGGTCATACGGGCGCCGATGACGCCGGGGATCTTCCATGCCTCTTCGGCGAGGGCATCCAGCTCCCTGCAGGACACCTCGAAATCGTCACGCAGGGACACGTGAGAGGCGTTCAGGAGCTTTCCGAAAGCAGCTACGTCTCCGGCATTCAGCTTATCTACTGCCTCTGTGGTGCGTGCGTCCTCATAGACTGCATGCTTTGCGCGTTTGCGGCAGACCGGATCGGTGATGGCGTCCTTGATTTCCTCGAACTCGTCCGGCTTTAATTCGCAGAGGGCCTTTAGCTGCGGGCGTACCTTCTGCAGGTCCGCAAGGGCGGTCTCGCACTCCCTGCGGCGGTCGTTGTAGGCGGAATTTGCCAGCTCGTGAGGCTTATTGGTGTTCACAATGACGAGCTTGGCGTCGCCGATCGGTACCGGTACGTACTGGTAGTCCAGTGTTGCGGTGTTCAGGAAGATTGCCTTATCTTTCTTGCCCATGGCTGAGGCGAACTGGTCCATAATGCCGCAGTTCATGCCGACGAACTGGTTCTCGGCGATTTGGCCGAGCTTTGCGTTCCGGACCTGGTCCTCATCGAAACCGTAGAGCTTCATGATGGCTTCGCCGGTCAGTACCTCCAGGGACGCGCTGGAGGAGAGGCCGGACTTTGGCGGGATGGTTCCGCTGCACACAAAGTCAAAGCCCTGCGGGATGTCCATGCCCGCCTTGCGGTAAGCCCAGATGACACCCTTTACGTAGTTGGTCCATCCGTCTTCCTTCCTGCAGGTCAGGTCATCCAGACTGGCCTCGATGATGCCGTCCTCTGCGAGATTGACGGAATAAAAGCGGAGCCTGCGGTCTTCTCTTCTGCGCACGGCGGCGTAGGTTCCCAGCGTCAGCGCACAGGGGAATACATGTCCTCCGTTGTAGTCAATATGCTCGCCGATCAGATTTACACGGCCCGGCGCGAAGAAAATGCGCTCGCCGCTGCCGCCGAATTTCTCTTCGAATGTGCTTTTCAGTTCTTCAATTACTTTTTCGTCTGCCATATATTACCCCCGTGATCTGGATTCGTGTCAGCTGCAGTAACGACTGCATGTGATATCGTCTTTTCACTCTTTTGTATTTATTATTGTGCCTCAAACGTCTGATTTATACAATAGCTTTTCGTGCTATGGATATGTAATTTTGTTGCAGGTGGAAGGTTTGGCTACTATACTGGGGTTGTATCTGAAATAAAGTAAAGGACGTGACAAGGATCCTGACATTTTGTCACACTTTACCGTTCGGAAGGGAGTGGGGGTTTTGAGGGATTTGCAGGAAAGATTGTCCACTGGGAATACGCTGGGATATGATCTGCCGGGGGAGTTTAAGGAGAGCAATAAGGTTGCCAATAAGCAGAATATGATCTCTCTGTCGGTCTATAATGTGGGACGGCAGAGGTGTACGCCGGGGTATTCGTGGGGGCCTGGTATCCGGGATCATTTTCTGATGCATTATATCAGCTCAGGTTCGGGTACGTATACGACGGCCGGACGGACGTGGCAATTGCACAGGGGGGATATGTTTCTTGCGATGCCGGACACGCAGATTCTGTATCAGGCGGACCAGGATGATCCCTGGACGTATGAATGGGTCGGGTTTGCGGGAACGGATGCGGCAACCCTGATCGGTCGGACGGATTTCTCTGCCAGCCATCCTGTGCTTCGCCAGCTCTCCTACGGGGAGGACGTGCGCAGGCATATCAGCCGGATCTACGATGCCTTCGGCAATACGTTCTGCGATACTGTAAATATGACGGGCGAGCTTTACCTGCTGCTCGGGCTTCTGATCGAGAACGCCTCACATCCTGTACCACAGTCGGCGGCACAGGAGGAAAATGTATCCAGGGCGATCGATTACATCTCATCCCACTATTCCTATTCTCTGACGATCAGTGATATTGCTTCCTATGTGGGGGTCAGCAGGAGTACCCTGTTCCGGGAATTCCGGGAGGAACTGCATATCTCACCGAAGGAGTATCTGGACCGGTACCGGATTCAGAGGGCTTCTCTGCTTCTGAAGGATACGGACCTGACAGTTGCTTCGGTAGCGGCCTCGGTGGGCTATGATAACGGGCTGTATTTCTCAAAAGCGTTCCGGCGGATGACCGGGAGGACGCCGTCGGAATATCGAAGGCAGGGCACATGAAACAGTGCAT
>JBJEMO010000213.1:0-36191 GCA_051879715.1 Bilifractor sp. | reverse complement strand
CAAGCATAGAGGAAAATTTTTTGGCAGACAATCCGCTCGAAGGTTATGCGCTTACCAAAAACGGAATGAGAAAATACAACAACACACAATATAACCTGAGCATACAGAAACCATCGCTTCCCTCCGGATCCTTCACCATCTGTTTTTTTTCGGATGTACATAACTGCTGCAGCCCTGCGGAAGCAGCCCGAATCCGATCCATCCTACAGAAAAACCATCCGGACCTGATCCTGTGCGGTGGTGACATCATCGTAGGCAAGCCGGGGTCTCCCATAGAACCTGCAGCTTCGTTTCTGACCGGACTGGCAGAAGAATGGGCCGCTGAGCATGAAGAGCATGATCTCTCCGGAAACATTTACATGGGAATGGGAAACCATGAATACCGCACGAAAATATATCCCGATGTTTATGGAGACATGTATCCGCATCTACTGTCGTCTCTGCAAAAATCCGGCCATATCGTGCTGCTTCAGAATGAGACGGCTGATGTTACAATACATAATCTCCCGGTCCGCATCTACGGTTTCAGCATGGACCGCAGATATTATGGCCGGATTCATCATGAAATTCTTCCCTGCCAGGCAATTACAGATGCTTTTCTTACGGATAACCCGGCTGCCGGCTCAGATCTGCCCGTGGACAGACTGAATATTCTCCTGGCGCATGATCCCACCGGAATGGATGCTTATCTGGAATGGGGCGCAGATCTGACATTGTGTGGCCATTATCACGGAGGCATCGTCCGATTTGGGAAGCACAGTGGACTGATCAGTCCCGATCTGCATGTCTTTACAGGAAAAGCCTATGGCCTGTTTCAAAGAAATGGGAAAAGTGTTATAGTAAGTTCCGGCTGTGGTGAACACACCATCCCGGTCCGGGTACACAATCCACGGGAAATTGTTACGATCCATATTCAGGTCAACTGCAACGCAGCCTGAAGACAACCCGTAATCCGATCTGCAGCTCTGTCATAGTTCTTCTCTGAAATATGGCTGCGTTTTTTATCAATATATCATCTGTAATTGCAGCGCTTCGGTCTGCTTCGCAGACAACTGCTCTCTGGAAAGGAATTTTTACTGTGGCTATATCTATAAATCTTCCGGTGTTTCAGGGACCGCTGGATCTTCTCCTGCACCTGATCGATAAAAATAAAATAGATATTTACGATATTCCGATTGCAGAGATCACAGACCAGTATCTGGATTATGTAAGACAGATGGACCATGAGGATATGGATGTAACCAGCGAATTTATGGTCATGGCAGCCACATTGATTGATATCAAATGCAGGATGCTGCTTCCACGAGAGGTAGACGAGGAAACCGGTGAGGAAATTGATCCCCGGGAGACACTGGTACAGCAGCTTCTGGAATACAAGGAATACAAGGCAATTTCCAGGAAGCTCCGTGATTACGCAGACAACGCAGGGGATCTGGTTACCAGAAAGCAGCATCTTCCGAAGGAGGTAGCCCGGTACTCTCCTCCAGCGGATCCTGCGCAGCTTCTCAACGGCGTAACGCTGGACAGACTACATGATATTTTTGTATTCGTTCTGAAACGACAGCAGGATAAGGTGGATCCGATCCGAAGCAAATTCGGGCATATTGAACGGGATGAAGTATCTCTTCCGGACAAGCTGGACTATGTACAGATTGTGACACGAAAGAAGAGAAAGGTATCGTTCCGTAAGCTTCTGGAGAAGCAGCATACCAAAATGAATACCGTGGTAACCTTTCTGGCAGTGCTGGAGCTCATGAAGCTGGGAAAGATACAATGTACCCAGGAGAGTCTCTTCGGGGATATCGAGATAGAATCGCTGGAGGATGCCCATGAAACCTCCCTGGCAGGAGACGCTTACCGGGAGGATGCTGGAAATAAGCCTTTTAACGAGCTGTTTTAGCATATTGGCACGAGGATTTTGACGCCGATCATAATGACCAGATTTAGTAAAACGAACAGAATGGAAGAAATATATGTCAGAAGAGAATGTTAATGCAACAAAAACACCCCTACATCATATGGATTCAATAGATGCAGAAAAGCCAGATCCCACAGACCACCGGAAAACTTCTGCAAATTCCGATTCCCTATCAGAAAAAACTGCAGTTCATGATCCTTCTGACAAAGATTCCCCGGATAAGACCAAAACCACAAAGAGCAATGACAAGGACAGTCACCCTTTTGAGGAGACGGAAGATACAACACTGGAGGGTGCACTTGAGGCGCTCCTCTTTGCCATGGGAGATTCTGTAGAGGTGTCCAGACTGGCTTCCTCGCTTGGGCGCAGTACAGCTGAGATCGAAAAAGCATTGCGAAGCCTGCAGGAGCGCCTGAGCCGGCCGAAATCCGGCATTCAGCTCCTTGACCTGAACGGATCCTGGCAGCTTGCCACGAAAAAGCAATATTATGATGTACTGATTACCCTTGCAAGACATCCGAAAAAGCCACAGCTGACCGACGTCATTCTGGAGACCTTGTCCATCATTGCATACAAGCAGCCTGTCACAAAGGCACAGATCGAGCAGATCCGTGGTGTGAGCTCCGAACACGCCGTCAACAAGCTGCTGGAATATGATCTGATCCAGGAACTTGGCAGGTTAAACGTACCGGGCAGACCCATTCTGCTGGGCACAACCGAGAAATTCCTGCGCTACTTCGGAGTGGAATCTACAAAGCAGCTCCCTGAACTTTCTCCGGGTCAGATAGAAGATTTCAAAGCCGAGGCGGAAGCAGAAGCCGATGTTCAGGTAGATGTTTAAAGAATGTATACAAATCACATTACAATTTATTCAAAGTTGAAATATGCAGGTTCAGAATAAATGTTCTGAACCTGCATATATTTTGCATTGCATATTTATTTGCATCCGGTATTATTACCGGGCCGCAGAATGCAGCGGATTCTGACTTTTTCTGAGTGATTTCAGCAAAATTGGAGAACCCGCAGTATTTCCTGCTTGTCCAACCATGAGATTTTCATGAGAATTTCATGAGAATACATCCTTCATACAGCACTGGTTCTTGTATCTCCGGAGTGAATGGCAGTCAGGCTGTAAGCATCCAGCACCTGTTCCAGATCGGACTTCGTCATCAGATGCTCCTGCAGTACAAGGTTCTTTACCGGGATGCTGGTTTTAAGCGATTTCTTTGCAATCTCAGCTGCCTTCTTATAGCCGATATAAGGGTTCAGTGCAGTTGCAATTCCAACACTGGCGTGCAGCAGTTCACTGCAGCGGTCTTCATTGGCGGTGATGCCCTCAATACAGTTTACACGGAGGGTATTCACAGCATGGGTGAGTTCAGTAATCGAATCGAAGAGATTGTAGAACAGCACAGGCTCAAAGGCATTGAGCTCCATCTGTCCTGCTTCTGCAGCCATCATGATTGTCGTATCATTCCCGGCAACTTCGAATGCGACCTGGGTCACCACTTCCGGAATAACCGGATTCACCTTTCCTGGCATGATGGAGGAACCGTTCTGCATAGCCGGAAGGGAAATCTCACCAAATCCTGCGCGGGGGCCACTGGAGAGAAGCCGCAGATCATTACACATCTTGGAAAGATCAACTGCGCAGGTCTTCAATCCAGCTGAAACGGATACAAAGCTGTCCAGATTCTCTGTGGCATCAAACAGGTCTTCCGCCTGCGTAAGAGGATATCCGGTAATTTTTCCAAGTTCGGGAACGATATTGTAGAAATAGAAATCAGAGGTATTGATGGCTGTTCCAATGGCGGTGGCACCCATATTTACTGTATAGAGTTCTTTCTTCAGATTCATCAGCCGGGCACGGTCTCTGGCGACCATCGTAGCATATGCATGAAAGGTCTGACCCAGACGCATGGGAACCGCATCCTGAAGCTGTGTGCGTCCGATTTTGAGAATGTGATCAAATGCAGAGGATTTTTCAAAGAGACTGTCGGAAAGGTCCTTCAATTCCCGTTCCAGATCAGCAAGAAGATCAAGAGCTGTCAGCTTTCCGCATGTCGGGATCACATCATTGGTGGACTGACACATATTTACATCATCATTCGGATGAACAATAGAATAATCACCCTTCCTGCTTCCCATGACCTCGATCGCACGGTTTGCAATCACCTCATTGGCATTCATATTTGCGCTTGTGCCAGCGCCACCCTGAATACCATCTACGATAAAGGATCCGGCCAGCTTGCCGCGCATAATCTCATGGCATGCAATCGAGATTGCATCAGCTTTTTCCGGGCGGAGCTTTCCGCTTCTTCGGTTGGTCTCAGCTGCGGCAAGCTTGATTCTTGCCAGATTACGGATGAACAATGGATGAAGCTTTCTCCCGGTAATGGGGAAGTTGCGTGCAGCTCTCAGAGACTGTACACCGTAATAAGCATCCTCAGGCACCTCCAGTGTACCAATCGAATCTGCTTCCAGACGTGTTCCTTCCGTGATCTTCTCAAAAATCTCCATGATGACTTTCCTCCATAGTTTCTGATGTTTCCAAATTTTTTTCGTTCTACGCTCTGTCTTCGGCTTCTGATATTCACCGTTACCGTTTTACCGTTATCCTGATCGTTTCGTTGTATGCAGGAAACCGATATGATCGATATGATCTTTCCTGAAAGCAGGAAAAAATATGAACTGCTTTGCTGGTGAAACGTGATGAAAAAATGTGCACACATCATATATCCGGATGTCCTTCATCAGATGACCCTTCGGATGCAGCGAGAATAGCACCCGGAAACGCCGATGTAAATAAGTTAAGTTAAAAAGATTGAATGGGAAGAAATTCCAGAGTGTTTGACGAATATTTTTAAATAAATTCAAAATTACCCGAATAAAAAAAGTCCTTCTGAAATTTTCTTCTTGCATCTTTTTCCGGAATGATTATAATCGTTTATGTACAAAGAGGTACCGGTAGTCAACACCACCGGTATCTCTTTTTTACTGCATAAGCTCTTCGAAAACACGAACAGGCTCGTCGCACGCGAAGCGCGCGTAAGAGACTGGACGGGCTTTCGAAGGCAACAGGTATGAGCACGAGTCACGCGAAGCGGGACGGAAAGTGCGCAAAGGAAGGCAAAATTGAAAAAACTGGATACTATCGATATCAAAATCCTGAATATTCTGCAGAAAGACGCCCGCATCCCCTTAAAGGAGCTTGCGGCAGATGTCTTTCTTTCTTCTCCTTCTGTTTCAGCCAGACTTGAGAAACTGGAAGAAGAGGGGATCATCACCGGATACCACGCGCAGATTAATCCGATGCTTCTGAATTACCATATTAAGGCTTTTATCAACCTGGAGGTGGAGCCTAACCAGAAGCCTGAATTCTATCCATATATCAAGTCCATCCCGAATGTCGTGGAATGCAACTGCGTGACCGGCGATTACTCCATGTTGATCGAGGTTCTGTTTCAGAGTACAACGGAACTGGACCATTTTATCAATGAGCTTCAGAAGTTCGGCAGGACAAAGACGCAGATTGTCTTCTCCACCAGTGTAGAGCAGAGAGCTGTACCTGTTCATATATGATGTGCTTCATCTGTAATCTGCCATATTTGTAACGATAGCGCAGAAGATCGGAATACAACCTGGTGATCTGTAATCCGGGAAAACCAGGGTACGATCCGGCTGTTTTTATGAATTTATGATTTACTCAGCAAGGATAATGCATTATATTGCATTTGTAGAAGTTTTTGTAGGAAAGTTCAAAATGGAGGATCATTTAAATGGATTACGCAAAAGAATCTCTGAAAAAGCACTACGAGTGGAAGGGAAAGATAGAGATCAAGCTCCGAGCAGAGGTAAACAGTGCCGAGGCGCTCAGTCTTGCATATACGCCTGGCGTTGCACAGCCCTGTCTGGAAATCCAGAAGGATATCAATAAAAGCTATGAGCTGACCAGAAGATGGAACACCGTTGCCGTTGTTACAGACGGAACAGCAGTCCTCGGACTTGGAGATATCGGCCCGGAAGCCGGAATGCCTGTCATGGAGGGAAAATGCGCACTCTTCAAGGCCTTCGGCGATGTAGATGCAATTCCGCTTTGTGTCAGAACCCATGATGTAGACGAAATCGTGAAAACAGTTTCTCTGATCGCAGGTTCCTTCGGCGGTATCAATCTGGAGGATATTGCTGCTCCAAGGTGCTTTGAAATCGAAGAGAAGCTGAAGAAATGCACCGATATCCCGATCTTCCATGATGACCAGCACGGAACCGCTGTTATTACTCTCGCCGGTCTGATGAACGCCTTAAAGGTAGTCGGCAAGAATATCGAGGATATCAAGATTGTTACATCCGGTGCAGGTGCAGCAGGCATTGCAATTATCAAACTGCTGATCTCCATGGGTCTGAAAAACGTCATCATGACCGACCGGAAGGGCGCAATTTACGAGGGCCGTGAAGGATTAAACCCGGTCAAAGAGGAAATGGCAAAGATTACAAACAGAGACCATACCGCAGGCACCCTGGCGGAGGTGATTAAGGGGGCAGATGTGTTTATCGGCGTATCTGCACCTGGCACACTGACACAGGATATGGTACGCACGATGGCAAAGGATCCGATTATCTTTGCCTGCGCAAACCCTGTACCGGAAATCTTTCCGGATGACGCAAAGGCCGCAGGAGCAGCTGTTGTTTCCACGGGCAGAAGTGACTTCCCGAACCAGATCAATAACGTACTCTGCTTCCCCGGCATTTTCCGCGGCGCTCTTGATGTTCGTGCCTCCGATATCAACGATGCCATGAAGATTGCAGCAGCAAAAGCGATTGCGGGCCTTGTATCCGATGACGAGCTTTCTGCCGATTATATTCTGCCAAAGGCATTTGATCCGCGGGTTAAGGATGCCGTCGCAGCTGCTGTCGCAAAAGCAGCCAGGGAGAGCGGCGTAGCAAGAATATAAATTCTGACAGTTTGCACATGGAAACCTGCAATTCCAGGAAAAAGTATGTACACATCATGAATGGCTGACGTGCTATACTTAAAAGTACAGAAGTCTTTCCTACATCATATGTCCACTGAACTTTGTGGTAAGATGTGGTATGACATACTGTGCACTCTGAAAATCCGAATATAAAACGAAAGAGGTAAGTCGAAATGGCATCCAAGAAAAATGAAGTAAAAACCGATGTGATTCTGCAGTATGCTGGTAAACAGTTTACACAGGCCGACATTATCGCCAGAGTAAAGACAGCAGCTCCTGCCGCAAAAGATCTCACTATTTATGTAAAACCGGAAGAAAACAGAGCTTATTATGTGGCTGATGGAGATGCAGATAACTACGTCGATCTCTAATAAGGGAATGTAATTCATATGCCGGGCCGGTTCCGTTAAAGATCCGGCCCTTTTTTACTGCAATCACATGACCGGAACGCGGGAACGTGATAGAATAAAATCAGTTTATTACAGAAGGAAGGCGATTTCATGAGTAAGCTTGGTGGAAAGAATAAAGACAGCAAAAAAGCTGCGGAGAAAAAGATGCAGCAGCAGCTTGCAGCTCTCGCTCGCAAAAATGCGAAGAAAAAGAAATAATTCAGACATACAGGCGAAGGATTGCCAAAAAGGCATCCTTCGCCTGTATTAGAAAGGTAGGTGCAATATGCCCTGTACTACAATATTGGTTGGGAAGAAGGCAACCTATGACGGTTCAACTTTCATTGCAAGAAATGATGATTCACCATCCGGAAAATACACACCAAAAAAATTTACTGTTGTTCTGCCGGAGGAACAGCCACGCAGATACCGTTCAGTCCTGTCACATGTAGAAATAGACCTTCCGGAGCATCCAATGCGCTATACCGCAGTGCCAAATGCACTCGAGGGGGAAGGCATCTGGGCAGCAAGCGGAGTCAATGAAGCCAATGTAGGCATGACTGCTACAGAGACCATTACAACCAATGAGCGGGTCCTGGGAGCGGATCCGCTTGTGGAACTTCAGGCAGCAAAAGATGGCTGCCCGGAAATCCCGGGCGGGATCGGCGAAGAGGATCTCGTCGTTCTGACACTTCCCTATATCCACAGCGCACGGGAAGGCGTACTCCGTATGGGAAGCCTGCTGGAAAAATACGGCACTTATGAATCTAACGGGATGGCTTTTCAGGACAAGAATGAAATCTGGTGGCTGGAGAGCATCGGTGGTCATCACTGGATAGCCCGGAGAGTCCCGGATGATCAGTACGTCATTATGCCGAATCAGCTTGGCATCGATTCCTTTGATCTGGAAGACGCTTATGGCAGTCAGAACGAATATATGTGCTCCGCAGATCTGAAAACATTCATGGAAGAAAACCATCTGGATCTTACACCTGATCACGCTGATGCAGGATCTGAAGCACTTCAGATTTTTAATCCCAGAGATGCATTCGGAAGCCACGATGACGCAGACCACGTCTACAATACGCCCCGTGCATGGTTTATGGCCCGCTATCTGAATCCATCCTATGCATCCTGGGACGGAGATCATGCAGATTACCGCCCGGATTCAGACAACATCCCCTGGTGTCTGAAACCGGAGAAAAAAATCACACCTGAGGACATCAAGTACCTGCTGTCCTCACATTTTCAGGGAACACCCTATGACCCTTATGCTTCCTATGGAGATAGCAGCAGAAGAGGAGCCTACCGTTCCATCGGTATCAACCGGAATGATTTCATGGCACTGATACAGCTCAGGCCCTATGTTCCGGATGCATTCTGTGCTGTCGAATGGCTGGCATTTGCCTCGAATGCCTTTAACACATGGGTGCCAATGTACGCTAATATTACAAGAACACCTATGTACCTCTCCAATACAGGAAGACATGCCTCAACCGATAATTTCTACTGGACCAGCCGCATGATTGCGGCGATGGCCGATGCTTCATATGGAAAAAGTCTCTTCCATATTGAACGCTACCAGCAGACTGTCGGAGCAAAGGGTCATGAAATTCTGCACAAGTATGATCAGAAGATGGAGGCTGTATGCAGTGCTTGCGCTGCATCAGAGCGTCAGGACCGCATTCAGAAACTTACTGAAACCGCGAATCAGGAAATGTCCGACTTCCTGGAAGCAGAAGCCTCAGATACATTGGATAAAGTGCTCTATGCTTTGAGCAATCAGATGAAAAACTCCTACGCAAGATCAGATCATTAAATGCTGACAGATCTGCATTTATATATAAGGAGCATCTGAGAAGCTTTTCTTTATAAAATTCATCAGAAAGCAGATGACGAAGAAAGTACTTATGTGAACAGTCATTTTTTCGTCATCTGTTTTTTTATCATCTCTTCCTTTTAGCATATGCAGATAAATATACCAAAAAAATATTTTTTTTGGAAAGGTATGTACGTTCTTCCAGGATTCTCCTGATCCCTCTGATACTTATCAGGAATGCATGAAAAAAATAACAGGGGCAAAAACATTTAACAACATCGTGAATCTGTTTTTTAGTTGTTGTAAGTTATTTTTTCGTCATCTATCTATCAGATACAGGAACCTGATTTATTTTATTATTTATATAACAACATTTATGTTTCTTTAATTAGAGAGTCAGAACTGCCCGTGGATAAAGGATTTGCGGGCTCTTGATAACGAAAAAACTACTTCCAGTGAACAGTGTTTATACTGACAGAAAGCATTGTCATGAAGGCAGAATGCGAAAAAAAGGGATCTGGAAAAACGTTATTCAGAAGGCAGATCACGAATCATAGACCTGTCGTTTTCTTCAGAAAACGAAAATAGTACTGCAGAGAGCGGGCAGAATACAGATGACGAAAAAAGTACGTATCTAAAAGAGTCAGTCATTTTTTCGTTATCAAAGAGTGGCTTTGCATGGCTTTTTTTACAGATGACGAAAAAAATACTGGTGTGATAGTAAAGATTTCAATCCAGACAACGAAAAAATGACTGAATAAGCCAGATAACGAAGAAAATACTTATAAAAGGGCCGTGAATACATTGTCAGACTGCGAAAAGAGTACTGAAAATATTCATATTCTTGTAATCAGATGACGAAAAAATTACTTAAAATTCCAGGAACATTCGTGAGGACGAAAAAACGACTGGTGATATGCAGGTGCCGGAATGCTTTAAAACTGGCTCTGTTTGTGTGACAGATAACGAAAAATATACTGCTTCAGTCATTTGGTCGTTATCGGAAGAATGCAGCGTACAGATGACGACTAAAATACTTGAATTTAAAGAAAAGTTAATAAGTATATTTTTCGTTATCTGAGAGACAAAAAGCAGATATTAGAGTATGATCGTTTTTAAAGTATTTTTGTCGTTTTCTGACAGGCAAAGGGGATTTTTTTCATGACAAGCACCAGTGTTCGGAACGACCTGATTGAAGGCGTCGTTGTCCGAAAGAGCAATTCACTGATCAATGCAAAATATAAGACTTCTATTCTTGGTAATAAAATCATTGCAGTTTCCCTGACCAAGCTGCAGCAGGAGCCCGGATCAAAGCAGGTAATGGCAACGCTTTACCCAAGTGAAATCAAGCGGATCCTCGGTAACGAGACAGACACCAACATATACAAGAAGCTTAAAAGTGTCAGCAAGCAGCTGGCAGGCAACATCATAACCATTGAAGACGGACTTGGAAATTTCCACACCTTTACGATGATCACTAATGTTTCCTATAAGGACCAGAAGCTGGAGATTATTTACAACCGGGAGATGACGCCGCATATCACAAGTCTCCAGAAGAGCTATACGTCCATGGAGCTGGCAACGCTGGTATCCTTTGAGAAGAACAGTTCCTTCCGTCTGTATGAGCTTCTGAAGAAGGAAGCTTATAAGATTGACACGACAAAATCCAAATTTGTCACAAAGGTGTACAGCGTAGATGAGCTTCGCTGTACCCTTGGGCTTGTAAATCTGGATGCTTCCTATCTGCAGAGGGCCGTGTCGGACGGCGCTACCTGGTCGGAGCTGGTGAAGCTGGCGAAGAAGGAGGACAAGCAGTACGAGCGCTTCACGGATTTCCGGACGAAGGTTCTTGATGAGGCAAAGTCAGAGATGGATGAGAAGGCGGATATCACCTTTGAGTATACAGTGGAGCGAGGAAACCGCGGACGGGCGACAGATATTCTGTTCATGATTTCATGGAACCTGCCGGAAGCCAATCTTGAGACTATTCATAAGAACCGCGAGAAGATCGTTGAGATCAGTCCGGAATATGCGAAGGTTGCAGAGCCGGATCCTTTTGAGAAGCTTGCGAAGGAGGACAAGGAGAGCGGAGCTAAGAAACTTCGTGAATATTCCGAGCTTCTTACCTATCTGAAGAAGAGTGGAATCCGTGCAACAAGCGGTTTCACCATGGATTATTATGACAAGCTGCTTCAGGATTCCGGCGGTGATACGGACGTGATCAAGAGGGAGATTGATTATGCCAAGACAAGCGGCATGACGATCCGGAATTATTTCGGATGGCTCCGGGAAGCTGTAAAGAACCGTTATGCAGACAACGTGGTGGAAGCGGCGGCAGGAAATACGGAGGATGCGGAGACCGCAAGGGAACTGCATAAGGAATCCCATTCCACCAGAACGAAGGAGCTTGTCTGGGCGCGTTACAAGCAGAAGGATAACTTTCAGGATTTTGTGGACAGCATCGGCGTGCCGCTTGAGGCAATGGAGCTGGCCTTTGATATCGATGAACGGATCAAGATGTATATGGATTTCACGGTTGAGAGCATGAAGAATAATTGATTTGTCTGACGCATCAGGATTGCATTTTATTGCGCAGAATGTTTTCGGCATCAGGGAGCAGGAAATCCCTTTTCTTGTATAGCAGAGGGGATAAGTGCATGGGGCCTACTTAATTATAAGCATTTACGGATATAGGCTATAACGAGTATAGTACTTAATGAAAAGTAAACAGACGTGTCATTTCAAAGGGGAAATGCAGTTGGCAGAATGATCTGCCATCCTGTGTTTCCCCTTTTATATTTATATATTCCTTTCGGATATTTTTTGTAGTATTTGTAGGGAATGATAGAAAATGACACCAGAGTGCAGGCTGCAGAGAGGAGAAAAAGATGCTGGGTACGATATTACTTTATGTAGGAATAGTCCTGATCAGCAATGGACTTGCCGGAATCCTGGAGGTAAAGGACAAGTCCATGGTAGTAATGAATCTGTTTACCGGAGGGCTGAGTCTGGTACTGAACATTATTGCACTTGGATATGGGGTAATCAGCAATCAGAATGCCCTATGGTTTTACGGAAGTGCGACAGGTCTTCTGTTTGCGTTTACCTATCTTTATTCCGCAATCAACACTATTTTTGGGTTTGATCAGCGGCTGTATGGGTGGTTCAGCCTGTTTGTTGCGATCAATGCGATTCCTGCCGGAGCACTGTGCTTTCTGGGTTATGGCGGAAACTGGATCTATGGTCTGATCTGGTGGGCATGGGGCGTACTCTGGTTCACTGGATTCTTAACATGCAGTCTGAAGAAAAATCTAGGAAAATTTCCTGCATGGCTTGGTGTGATTGAGGGCATTGTGACCGCCTGGATCCCGGGATTTCTCATGCTGGTAAATCTATGGCCGGCATAAGGTACAGGGTGGCCCGATACTGATTATCATGGTCATTGTGTGCAGGCAAAGAACAACCAGCAGAAAGGCTGACAGCATGATGATACCTGCATTGATGATATAAAGAAATTTCAACAGAGCAATGAGGTTAACAGGAAAATAGAGTTCAAAGAACCGGCGTGCTGCTGACGTCGGCATGAAAAGGAGGTTTGTATGCAACTGACAGAGCGTGAGCGCGAAAAAATGATGATCAGTCTGGCAGCGATGATCGCGCAGAATCGGAAGGACAGAGGTGTAAAGCTGAACCATCCGGAGAGTGTTGCCCTTATTACCAGTTACATTCTGGAGGGCGCCAGAGACGGCAAGACAGTTGCCGAGCTCATGGATGAGGGCGCGCAGATTCTGACTCGAGACGATGTGATGGAAGGTGTGCCGGAGATGATTCCTATGATTCAGGTAGAGGCCACTTTCGTAGATGGAACAAAGCTTGTAACCATTCATGATCCGATTCGCTGATAGAAAGGAGCAGTCTATGATCCCAGGAGAGGTTCATTTCGCAACAGATAAGCCCGTTCCTTATAATGAGGGATATGAGGCAATTGAGCTGGAAGTTAAGAATGTAGGAGACAGGGCCGTTCAGGTCGGTTCAGAATATCATTTTTATGAGGCGAACGAGCAGGGCCTGAAATTTGACAGGGAAAAAGCATATGGAAAGCGGCTCGATATTGCAGCCGGAACTGCCATCCGTTTTGAGCCCGGTGAGACAAGATGCGTGCGGCTGATTGATTTTGGCGGAAAGCGCCGCGTCTTTGGTTTCAATAATCGTGTCAACGGATATCTGGACAGGAACAAGAAGGCACATAGCACAGATCTGGAGGTGAATGTATGAGCTTCGAGATGGACCGGAAACAGTATACACAGATGTTCGGACCGGCAGAGGGAGACAGTGTCCGGCTCGGTGATACCAATCTGTTCGCAAAAATAGAGAAGGATTACACCGTACATGGCCAGGAGAGCAAATTTGGCGGCGGCAAGGTGCTTCGTGACGGCATGGGTGTCAGCGCGACACAGACCCGCAGAGACAATCCTATGGTGGCGGATACCATCATCACAGGCATTACGGTCATTGATTATACAGGTATATATAAGGCTGATATTGGCATCCGTGATGGAAAGATTCTTGCAATCGGCAAGGGTGGAAATCCGGACATCATGGACAAGATCGATTTCATCGTCGGAGCAAGCACGGAAGCAATTTCCGGTGAAGGTCTGATCCTGACGGCTGGAGGTATTGACCTGCACGTGCACTATCTTTCAACGGGGCTGGCACATGCGGCACTGGACAATGGTATCACCACGCTCTTCGGCGGTGGAACCGGACCTGCAGATGGGTCTAACTCTGCAACAACTACGCCCGGCGCATGGCATATTCACCGCATGCTCGAGGCCGTAGAGAATGATCCACTGAACTATGGATTTATGGCAAAGGGTGCAGGCGCGACACCGGAGACGATTGCCGAACAGGTGGAGGCCGGAGCGGCAGCTATCAAGACGCATGAGGACTGGGGCGCAACGGCTGCAGGTATCGACAATTCCATCAAGGCGGCAGACAAATATGATGTACAGTATGCGGTCCACACAGATTCTCTGAATGAGGGTGGATTTGTAGAGAATACCATCAATGCGTTCGCAGGACGCACGGTACATACTTTCCATACAGAGGGTGCCGGCGGCGGACATGCACCGGATATCATGATTGTAGCCGGAGATGAAAATATCCTTCCGTCCTCCACAAACCCGACCAATCCATACACGCAGAATGTCATTGATGAGCTCTTTGATATGACCATGGTCTGCCATAATCTGGATCCGAAGGTACCTGAGGATGCTGCCTTTGCGGAATCCAGAGTCAGAAAGCAGACCGTTGCAGCAGAGGATGTACTCCATGATATGGGGGCGCTCAGTGTGATGACCTCCGATGCCATGGCCATGGGCCGTGTCGGTGAGGTAGCGATGCGGTGCTGGCAGCTCGCGGACAAGATGAAGCAGCAGAGAGGACCGCTGGAGGGCGATTCAGAATACGATGACAACAACAGGATCAAGCGTTATGTAGCCAAATACACCATTAACCCGGCTATCGTCAATGGTATCTCTGACTATGTAGGCTCTGTTGAGGTTGGTAAATATGCAGACCTTGTGATCTGGGACCCGAAGTTCTTCGGAACAAAGCCGAAGCTGGTGCTCAAGGCAGGCATGATCGCTTACGGTGTTGTCGGTGATGCCTCCTCCAGTCTTCCGACACCGGAACCGAGGATGATGCGTGATCTCTATGGGGCCTTTGGAAAGGCTGTACAGAGCACAAGCATCACCTTTGTGTCTACTTATGCTTATACCCATGGCATCAAGGAGAAGCTGGGGCTGAACAAGATCGTGCTTCCGGTTCATAATACCCGCAATCTGACCAAGAGAGACATGAAGCTCAACGATTATGCACCGAAGACTATCAAGATTGATCCGCAGACCTTCAATGTTACTATTGATGGCGAGCTGATCAGCTGTGAGCCGGTTGACACTATTTCGCTGGCACAACGCTATTTTTTCTTTTAATTGTATTGTCAAAGCCCACATTATGTGAGCTTTGCAGGGTGTAAGCTGCATTTCAATGGCTTGTATACTCTTATGTTGTGCAGACGCCTGAAAGGGCCGGTCCGGATCAGTCGGAAGGGACATCCGGATCGGCTTTTTCAACAAAATTTGCAGAGAATCCGTATCCTGACAGATTCGAACGATACTGTTTATTTCAGGATTCGGGAAGAAGGAGTGGACACAAAATGATTTTGACAGAGATTTATGGTAACATTCAGGATATCCCTGATCTGCAGGACTGGCATGTGGAGACTGCCCTGGTGAAGAGTGATGATCTGCTGAAGTCCATTCTTCGGGTGACATCAGACCATGGCAGAGACTATGGGATCCGTCTGGAGGATGAGGGACAGAAGCTGGAAAACGGCACCGCCTTTTTTCTAAGCCCTGGAAAGCTGCTTGTTCTGAATGTGATCCCAGATGAGGTTATTGTAATACAGCCTGCGGACATCGATGAAATGGGGAAGACAGCCCATATGCTGGGCAATCTGCACAAGCCGGTGCAGATACAGGATGGCAGGATCACGCTGCTGTACGATCCGGTTGTGGCCAAAACACTGAAAGAAAATGGAACAGCATTTCATATAGAAAAGATTCAGCTTGACCAGCCGATGCGGTATGTGGACCTGACAGCCGGGGGACATTCCCATGTGCATCACCATGATCATGCAGAACCTGCCAGGTAAAGAATATAAAATCATTATGATAGAGACTAAGGGGAGGGGTGCAGCAAAATGAGAAAGGAACTTCTGGAGGCATTTCAGATCTGTGATTCTACCTTTCCGATCGGAACCTTTAATCATTCCTTTGGCATGGAGAATTATCTGTCCAGAAGAGTGATACGGAAAGCGCCTCAGTTCCGGGAGTGGCTGATGCATTATTTCCGCTTTCAGTACCATTATGGAGAAGGCCTTCTGGTCATTCTCTGTATGCGGGCCCTGATGGAGGGAAGAGAGGAGGCGCTTCTGCGGTATGATACGATCATAAATCGTTCCGTAACTGCGTCTGAGACCAGAGAGGGCAGCCGTCTGATTGCTGCCCAGATGCTGACACTGATCCGCCGGATGTACGGCAACAGTTTTCCCGCCCTTGAGCACTATGCTGAAAAAATGGAGAAGGACAGCTTCTCCGGAAATCCGGCAATCGTATTTTCTGCGTTTGCCTATGAAAAGGGCATCGATTGCAGGGATGCATTTGAGCTGTATGGCTACAGCGTAGCATCTACTCTGGTGCAGAATGCTGTCCGATCGGTGCCGCTTGGGCAGCGGGAGGGGCAGGTGATTCTGCACGAAATCATTCTGTTTATTACGAACCTCTATGATCAGACCGTACAGCTTGATGAGGAAGATCTTGGTGCGAGTGCTCCCGGGCTTGAGCTGGCACAGATTTGTCATGAGACGCAGGAGGCCAGGCTTTTCATGTCTTAGTGTGCCGCAGGGCTGCCTGTCGGCGGTGTGAGATATTTTTATTATTTTTATATATTAAGATTTTTATGATATTGTGATCAGAAGGTAAATGCATACATCTTTTGGTCCTGACATCATTTTCATGTGACAGAAAGGAAGGAAATGCATGAAGCGTGCAGTTAGAATCGGTGTAGGGGGTCCTGTAGGATCCGGGAAAACGCAGCTGATCGAGAGACTTACAAGGCGTCTCAAGGATGAATACAGCATGGCTGTCATTACAAATGATATCTATACAAAGTGGGACGCAGAATACATGGTGTCCAATTCCGTACTTGATGCAGACAGAATCATCGGTGTGGAAACAGGTGGTTGTCCGCATACGGCCATCCGTGAGGACGCATCCATGAATTTTGCAGCAGTAGACAAGCTGGAGAATCGCTTCAATCATACACTGGACCTGATTTTTATCGAGAGCGGCGGAGATAATCTGGCGGCAACCTTCAGTCCCGAGCTGGTGGATTTTTCCATCTATATCATTGATTGTGCTGAGGGAGAAAAGATACCTGCAAAGGCGGGTCAGGGTATGATCAAGTCTGACCTTTTCATCATCAATAAGATCGACCTTGCGCCTTATGTAGGGGCAAATCTGGAGAATATGCGGATTACTTCGCAGAAATTCCGGGGAGACGGAACCTTTGTGTTCACAAATCTGAAGACAGATGAGGGGCTTGAGGATGTTGTGAGATGGCTGAAGAAGGACTGCCTTCTGGAGGATCTTGAACAATAAGCCGCGTTTTTTCCCAGGGATGTCAGGAGAACAGATTATCCAAGATGCGTTTTTCCTGCCAGTTTTGAGCAGTATGAATTGGAAAAATGATTGGAGCTTTATTGGAGAAATGATATGGAAAAGCGATATGACGGAGAAATACGACTCGGATTCACAAACCGAAACGGGCGGACAGTCGCACAGAGCACCTATCGGAGAGGAAATTCCCGTATTTCCGGCAATATTCCCGTCGCCGGTGAGATACCTTACTATTTTCTGATCAGCACTGGCGGGGGCTTTACAGAGGGCGAACAATATCTGCAGAATGTCACGATGGATGATCATTGTCATGTGATTCTGACGACACAGACGCCGAATTATGTCTATAAGTGTGAGAATGGTGGGCTGACCACACAGAATAACCTGGTGCACATAGGGGAAGATTCGTTCCTGGAGTATTATATTGATGAAACGATTCCTTATGCCCATGCGAGGTTCCGTCAGAACACAGAGATCCGGATGGGCAGGGGTTCCCGTCTGATTTTCACAGACGGACTCACGGCAGGATGGTCGGATGATGAGACACCTTTTCAGTACAATGATATCGGATTGAAGACCAGAATATGGATGGAAGATCATCTGCTGCTCAATGATTTTCTCCTGATTGATCCGTCACAGTGTCCGATGCAGGAAATCGGATGTTTCGAGGAGGCACAGTATTATAATTCTGCAGTCATTATTGATGAGCAGGCGGGCCCGGAGATGCTGGAGAAGATGCGCGCATTCCTGAACAAGCATTTCTCTGCTTCAGGAACCATCCGATATGGTCTTTCCCTTCTCGATCAGAATGGTATCATTCTCCGCATTCTCGGACAGAGCATAGAGGAAAACCGCAGTCTGCTGTATGCTCTGACAGAATATTACCGCGAGGAAATCCTCGGCTTTGCGCATTTTTCGCTCCGGAAAAACAATGGATGGGATTTCCAGTGATGAATCCTCAGATAAAATAATGGTGGGACAGGTAGAATTAGCGCTTTCATTGTCTGTATTTTTTCGGTATAATCAGATCATACCCGGCGTGGCGGGTATGGTTTCTGAATGAATGTGTATTTTTATATCGAAAAGAGGAGAAAATTTATGTGGACTAGAGTCGGATTAAAGAGCCGGGCGAAGGAGGTATTTACCGCTAATTACTGGAAAGCACTTCTTGCAGCCCTGCTTCTTGGCGTTGTGGCTTCTGGCGCTGATTCCAGCGGTTTTCTGTCTGGCGTCTTCTCGGGTGGTCTGAATTATGGGGCGATGAATGCGGCAGGAGAGGATGCTTTTCATTATAGCGGAGAGCTCGGGTTTGGGCTGGGATTTTTAGCTGCCGGTGTGATTGCGACGATTGTTATTGCTGCCCTGTGCATCTGGCTTGTGATAGATATTTTTCTGTTCAAGCCCTTTGAAGTCGGTATCCGTAAATTTTATTATACGAATCTGCATCAGAAGGCTGAGCTGAAGGAACTGGCAGCCGGCTTTGATCATTCTTATCTGAATGTGGTGAAGATCATGTTTTTCCGTGGACTCTACACCTTCCTGTGGTCACTGCTCTTTGTGATTCCCGGTATTGTGAAATCCTATGAGTATCGCATGATTCCCTATCTGCTTGCGGAACATCCCGACATGTCAATGGAGGAAGCATTCGCGATCAGCAGGAACATGATGTATGGGAATAAGTGGAAGGCATTTGTACTGGACTGGTCCTTTATATTATGGGAGATTCTTTCCGCGATCACATTCGGCATTGTGGGAGTCTTTTATGTGAACCCCTATGTGGCACAGACTTCTGCAGCTCTTTATGATGCGCTTAAGATCGAGAAAAATCCGTTCGCAGAAGAAAATACAGGCTTTGCAGGTGAGAACTTCAGTCAGCCAGGCGGCTTTGGACAGGCTTAAGAGGTCTCGGGGTCGGCTTATTTATACAAATTTTCGTATAATCAGTGCTGTATTTATGGTAATTGTTTCTGAAAATCTCCAGAAGGCGGGGAAAGGCATTTTCAAATAAATTTAGAAATAGTAAAATAAACCGGTATGGTTCAGGGAAGGACTTTTCGGATGAGAAGGATAAGACTGATGAACCATACCGGTTTTTGTGTTCGGCCAGATTCTGAATGACCGGAGCAGATTTATGACAGAGGGAAATGACATGATGAAAGCATTGGTGAAGTTCAATAAGGTCGAGGATATTGTTAATTTTGTTAAGATTGCGGGAGAATGTATCGATGATGTGACAGTCCGCAAGGGAAGAAACGAGACAGACGGAAAGTCCATCATGGGTGTCTTTGCCCTTGGCTTTGAGCCGGTTGAGATAGAATATCGTGAAGGCAATACAAGGATGGATGAGTACCTGCGTGCATATGCAGTATGATCTGCATCCTGAAAGGCACGCAACAGTTTATGCATGAATGCTTGTTAAGCAGATGGGTCTTGCTTTTATTCTTGTTTGACGGACTGCCCTTCGGGCAGGACAATTAAAGGATGCGGTCAGATTGGCAGGTATTTATCCGTAAAAGGATGGGTAGCTGCCTTTTTCTGTACTGGACATAAACAGCATGCTTCATGTATTGTAAGCAATGTGTAATATGATACACAGAGAGGGCGGTTAAGATGGATGATTTTGATGCGCTGTACTATAAACGACCATTTGTAACGGAGTTTGATGCGGATGTGACTGCCTGTACGCCTGGCAAAAACGGATTTCTGATTGAACTGAGCCAGACTGCTTTTTATCCGGAGGGAGGCGGCCAGCCTGCAGATCATGGCATTTTGCATTTACAGAACCAGACGGAGGTGCATGTACTGGATGTCCGGAACCGGGATGGACATATTCTGCATCGGACAGACTGCGCCATTGCTGTCGGAACGATGGTCCATGGAGAAATCGACAGAGTGCGCCGCCTGGATCACACAGAAGCCCATTCCGGGGAGCATATCATTTCCGGTCTGATTCACAAGCACTTTGGATTTGAAAATGTCGGTTTCCACATGGGTGATGAGGTTACGACCATAGATATCAGCGGTACCCTTAGCTGGGAGGAACTGATGGAAATCGAGCGTGAGGCCAATGCGATTATCCGGCAGGATGTTCCTGTGGAGGAATCCTTTCCGGATGCACAGGAGCTGGAGAATCTTGCGTATCGGAGCAAAAAGGAGCTCACCGGTACTGTGCGTATCATCACGATTCCCGGGGCAGATGTATGCGCCTGCTGTGGAACCCATGTACTTCGTACCGGAGAGATCGGCATGATCAAATGCCTCAGTCTGATCCACTATAAGAAGGGCGTGCGCATAGAACTGCTCTGCGGCAGACGGGCACTTGTTTATTATCAGCAGCTGCTGGACCAGAACAGGGAGATTTCCCATCAGCTGTCCGTAAAGCCCCATGAGACTGCGGCTGCCGTAGAAAAGCTGCAGGAGGAGTGCTCCGGATTGCAGCAGCGAATGCATCGGATGGTTGAACGCTACTTTGCGCGCAAAATTATGCAGATGGACCGGGCGGAAACGCTTCTGATTGATTTTGAACGGGGGATAGATACAAACAGCTGCCGAAAATTCTGTGATCGTCTGGTGAAGGAATCCATGGCGCCTACCTGTGCGGTCCTGACAACAGGAGAAGAGGATGCGGGCATATGGTATTATACAATCTGCAGCTCCGTTACAAATCTTCGGAATCTTTCCCGTATGATCAATCAGAATCTTGATGGGAGAGGAGGCGGGAGCCCGGAGATGATACAGGGCTCCTTCCGTGCAGACCAGGAAAAAATCCGGGCCGTTCTTTCGGCTATTTTTGAGGCGGAAACAGAGGCTTAGGTAAAGGTTGCATGATTGTGTTATACTGTAACCTGCAGCTTGTGAAATTTCTACATTTTACTTTACAGAAGCCTTAAATCACGGACGCTTTTTAATTTTCTGTTTTCGTCATTAATACGCAATTCAAATGACTGCATGAGAAATGGTCTCTTGCAGACCAGTGAATTGTGACGCTTTTATGAGGTTGCAGTAATGATTCGTATCATAACAGGTATCATTCTGGCATTTGTGCTCAGTGTGGCGCTTCTATTGTATTTTGGCTTATACAGTACATTTCGTGCAGTGCTCTATAATACGGACCGGTGGAAGAGGAGCGAAGTGCCCTTTCCAACCGGAGAAGGCTATGATGACAGACAGAAGGAGATGCATGCCCTCGTAGATCAGATGCACAGCCTTCCATTTGAAGCGGTCAGGATTCAGAGCTTTGATGGGATTACCTTGTACGGAAGGTATTACGAGGTAAGAGAGGGGGCACCGCTGCAGATTCAGTTTCACGGGTATCGGGGTGACTCTATGCGTGACATGGCCGGAGCCAATAAGATTGCGCGGGAGGCGGGTCAGAATACTCTGGTTGTGGATCAGAGGGCCCATGGGAAAAGTGGTGGGAATATCACTACCTTTGGTGTCCGGGAAAGGATGGATGTCCTGTCGTGGTCACAGTATGCGGCAGAGCGGTTTGGTCCTGGCATCCCGATGATTCTCTCCGGCGTCTCCATGGGCGCAGCAACCGTGCTGATGGCGGCTGCCCTGGATCTTCCTGACAATGTGGTGGGAATCATTGCGGATTGCAGTTATACCTCACCGGAGGCAATTGTTCGGGATGTCGCAGGGGCAAGACATTATCCTGAAGGAATTGTCTGGTGGCTTGTACGCACCAGTGGTAAGATCTTTGGTCATACGGATCTCGCTGAAAGCAGTCCTGTAGAGGCGATCCGTCATTCCCGGGTACCGGTGCTTCTGATTCATGGAGATGCCGACCGGTATGTACCGGTAGCGATGAGCCGGGAGCTGTATCGTGCGGCAGAGGAAGCGGGAGTCCCGGCGCGTCTGGAGATCTTCTCAGGTGGTGCCCATGGAATCAGTTATCTGACGGATGTTCCGCGTTATACAAGGCTTGAGCGGGAATTTACTGCTGGGCAGTTTCAGAAATACATGCAGGAAAACAAGAGAGCGTGAAGCAGAGTACAGAATTGTCATGAATGAAAGATCAGGGACAACAACCGGACAACAGAACAGAGAGAGGAAGAGGAGAAGAAGGCGGAAAAAGATTGTCCGCTTTTTCCGGATATCCGGGCGAGCTGCCAGATACCTGTTTCGTACATGGGGCGGTATCGTGATTCCGGTTGTTGCTGTTGTTGTTCTGCTGACCATGCTTGCGACGATGGAACAGGACCATGCTATTTCGGATGTTCAGCAGCTTACATCTGATCATACAACGATTACAATTCAGACAGAACTGATCAACCAGAAGGTTGAGTCGTATTCGGATGTGATTCAGAAATACGCGGATGAGTATTCTATCAGCAATTATACGGGTCTCGTTAAGGCAATCATGATGCAGGAATCCAGAGGAGAGGGGACGGACCCGATGCAGGCATCCGGTTCGTATTACAACGAACGATATGCAGATGCTACGATTGAGGATCCGGAATATTCGATCAAAACCGGTGTTCAGGAACTTTCCGTTGCCATAGCGGCTGCCAAAGTGCGCCGTCCTGACGACATCGACAGGATTTCTCTCGCAGTTCAGGGCTATAATTTCGGTATCGGCTATATCTATTGGGCAGAGGAGAATTATGGCGGATATTCAGAGGACAATGCCGCTGTTTTTGCCAATATGAAAGCCGATGAAAACGGATGGGATTCCTATGGCGATCCGGATTATGTCAGCCATGTGCTTCGTTATTATTCCTATTCTTATTCCCTTTCTGGCGAAGACGCACAGGGTACAAAGGAAGATCAGTCGGATACGCAGGGGAATGATCTGCACACTGTCAGTACGGAACAGTCCTGAAGGGGATAGTATCTGTTATTGTCTGATCGTGCAAAAAAAAAATGGCGCAGGAGAGAGATTTCTCCTGCGCCTTATGAATATTGATATGATTATGATTTCGGATCTGATTAATATTTCTGTATGATGTTTCAGGTCTCCCGATAACAGATATTAATTGTTCCCGTCGATCATGAAATCCATCAGCTTGCGGATGTCGTCCGGGTCTGAGGCAATGATCTCAAGTTCCGGAATAGATGCCTCATTAGAGAAGATATTGGCCAGGGATACATACTGACTCAGTTTGGATTTCAGGTTCAGATGATCGCCCTCTCCGGTCACCAGTTCTACTCTGCCCTTGCAGCTGTCTACGACTTTGAAGAATTTATCTACATTTGTGATATTATTTATTTTCATTCTTTCTTCCTCCCATCCTTTTCTTTACGGCCTCAATATATAAGATGCGTCAGAGTATGTCTTGTCAAAAACAACCTGATATGCGCCATATTTTGTCAACGATTATTTTGACTGTTCCATGTCTGGTTAGACAGGACGTTTCTTATTTGTCTGTAATACGCTTTCCAAAGGCCTGCATGAAGAGCGTTCCGCCTGGTATCTGACGTGTATGGCATAGGAATGTTAAATGTAGTGTCAGGGAATGTGGCATTCGGGCCTGAATATGATATAATCGTCTGTAATTATACCTAAGATGCAGGTAATGATATTTTAGACCTTATCTTTTTTAAATGAAAAATCAAAAAAGCGGGGAATGAAATCAGATGAAGATCAGAGAAGAAGTGCGGAAAATGAAACGAGTTGCTCCCATTGTGGCGGCATCTTCGGAAGAACAGAGAAATCAGATATTGGACAGGATCGCCCATAATCTTGAAACGCATAAAGAGGAAATTTTTGCGGAAAACCGTAAGGATCTCGAGAGGGCAGAGAAGGAGCAGATCGCTCCTGCCATCCGCAAACGTCTGAAGTTTGATGAGGCAAAGCTTGCAGATGTAGAAAAGGGACTGCGCCTTCTGATTTCCCTTCCCGACCCGATTCACAGGGCAACACTTGTGCGGGAGCTGGATGAAGGTCTGCTGCTGAAGCGTGTCACCTGTCCGATCGGAGTGATTGGTGTTATTTTTGAGGCGCGCCCGGATGCGCTGGTACAGATTTCATCTCTCTGTATCAAGAGCGGCAACTGCGCTGTGCTGAAGGGTGGAAAAGAAACTGCAGATACCAATCGCATTTTGTTTTCCCTGATTCATGCTGCGGCAGTGGAGGGGGGATTTCCTGAGGACTGCATGATACAGGCGGAGCAGCACAATGAAATTGATGAGCTTCTGGACTGCGATGATTGCGTGGATCTTCTGATTCCAAGGGGATCGAACCGGTTTGTCCGTTACATCATGGAGCACACCAGGATTCCGGTCATGGGGCATGCGGATGGTATCTGCCATATTTATGTAGATCAGGATGCTGACTTTGAGAAAGCCATTCCGATCATCATCGACGCGAAAACACAGTACACAGCTGCCTGCAATGCGGTGGAAACGCTCCTGGTGAACCGTAACATAGCACCTGCTTTCCTGCCGAAGCTGGCGGAGGCGCTGCGCAGGGAAGGTGTGCAGATCCGTGGCACGAAGGAGGTGACGGACCTGATCGGCGGCGAGACAATCCGAGTGGAGGATTTCCGTGAATATCTTGATCTGATTGTTTCCGTGAAGCTGGTTGATGGTCTGGAGGAGGCTGTAGATCATATCAATCGGTTCGGATCTCATCATACAGACTGCATTATCACGGAAAATCAGGAAACTGCTGAGCGGTTTATGGACCTGGTGGATTCTGCAGGTGTATATCAGAATTGTTCGACGAGATTTGCGGACGGGTTCCGGTATGGCTTCGGCGCAGAGGTTGGCATCAGTACCGGAAAGCTGCATGCGAGAGGCCCGGTTGGTCTGGACGGGCTTGTCACCTATAAATATAAGCTCTACGGACACGGGCAGATTGTTGGGGATTATGCCTCTGGAAGAAAGGAATTTCATTTCAGGGATTTAAAGTGTAATTAAAGGGGACAGGAAAAAATGGAGGAATTCATTAATTCGCTGATCAATACAGGCACGAACGCAGGGAAGAATATTATCCTGGCGATTATCGTCTTTTTTGTCGGAAGATTTGTGATCAAGAAGCTGCTCCCTCTTGTGGACAAGCTCAGGATCTTCGAGAAGAGCGACCCTTCGGTGCGTTCCTTTGCCAGGAATTTTCTTAATATTGTACTCTATATCATTCTGATTATTTCGGTGATCAGCATCCTCGGCGTGCCGATGGCGTCTATGGTCACAGTACTTGCATCCTGCGGTGTTGCGATCGGACTGGCCCTGCAGGGCGCTCTGAGTAATATTGCCGGCGGACTGATGATCCTGGTATTCCGGCCCTTCAATGTCGGTGATTATATTCTGGCGCTGGATGCAGAGGGGACGGTCATGGAGATGACCATGTTCTACACGATCGTGAACTCCGCGGACAACAAGAAAATAACTATACCAAACGGGCAGCTGATGAATGCGAATGTCATCAACTATACCGCAGAAAAGACACGGAGAATTGAGCTGCTGTTTTACTGTGGAAGAGGAGAGGATGTCAGGGGAGTGCGGGATATTATTCTTCGGGCTGTCGGTCAGACCCAGGATATCCTGCAGGACCCGGCTCCCTTTGTCCAGCTGTCAGGTGCAGCCAATGAAAGCCTGGAATTCACCATGCGTGTCTGGGTCAGGACAGAAACGTACTGGGACGTCTATTACGTTCTGATGGAGAATGTTATGACTGCTCTGCAGGATGCGGGTATTTCGAATCCTGCGATCCACTATGTAGAGGACACAAAGCTTCCGGTTTCCGGTGTACAGGGACAGAAAACACACGCAAAGGCTGAATGAGAGGAGTAAAAGTATTGAGATTTTTCCACCTGTCTGATCTGCATATAGGGCTGAAGCTGATCAACCGCGATCTGGGGGAGGATCAGCGGTATATCCTGCAGAAGGTTACGGAACTGGCAGAGAGCAGGAAGCCGGACGCTGTTGTCATCGCCGGTGACATCTATGACAAGGCGGTTCCCTCTGCTGAGGCGGTAGAGCTTTTCGATGCATTTATTTCGGAGCTGCGGCGTGCTGTACCGGATGCGGAGATTATGATGATCAGTGGAAATCATGACAGCGCTCCGAGAGTAAATGTATTCCGGCATATCCTTCAGAGGCAGAGAATCCATATGATCGGTCTTCCTCCACAGACTCCGGAGGAGCATATCGAGAGGGTCAGTCTGCAGGATGCCTTCGGTCCGGTGCATTTTTATCTGCTTCCCTTTGTCCGTCCTTCTATGGTGCGTTCTGTAATCGGGACAAGAGAGGACGGAAGCAGTTTCAGTTATGATGAGACGATTCACAGAATGATTGCGCGGGAGGAAATTGATCTGAAGGAGCGCAATGTGCTGGTGAGCCATCAGTTTTATCTTCCTGCAGGGACGGATGCGGACTCTGTTGCGCGGATGGATTCCGAGGTGCAGACCGTTGGCAATATCGACCGCGTCACGGCAGACGTTCTGGAAGCCTTTGATTATGCTGCTTTGGGACATATTCATAAGCCGATGCGGGTGGGCAGTGACTGCTGCCGCTACTGCGGGACGCCTCTTGCCTGCTCAGTCAGTGAGGCGGGGCAGCAGAAGGGAGTCATTGAGGTGGAGCTTGGTCAGAAGGGTGAGGTATCTACGAAGGTGCTTCCGCTCACACCTCTGCGCCAGATCCGTGCCATAGAAGGAAGCCTGGAGGAGGTACTGCAGCAGGGATGTACAGACTATGTGGTTGTGACTCTGACAGATCTGAAGGACCTTGATGTGCTGGATATACAGGACCGTATCCGGAATGCATTTCCGAATCTTCTGGAGATACGACGGGCGATGCGAAGAGGGGTTGATTATTCTTCACCTGCCCGGGAACAGACCCTGCAAAGTGCTTTTGATCTGTGCAATTCCTTTCTGAAGGACCTGGATGAAGAGGAGCAGGGCATTCTGCAGGATGTTATCAACACTGTCGAGGAGGAGTACAGATGAGACCGATTACGCTTGTGATGCAGTCCTTCGGGTCCTACGGACAGAGGTGTGAAATAGATTTTACAAGGCCGGATCAGAATCTGTTTCTGATTACTGGTGACACGGGTTCCGGCAAGACGACGATTTTTGATGCTATTGTGTTTGCACTGTATGGGGAAGCAAGCTCCAACAGAAACCGGAAGGATGGCGAGGAGCTGGTAAGCCAGTATGCCGATATTCATCAGGAGCCCTTTGTAGACCTGACATTTTCCGAGACAGTCGGCGATAAGCTGCAGCGTTATCAGGTTCACCGGGTCCCAAGGCACCGTCGTGCTCTGAAAAGAGGCAGCGGAACAAAGGTGCAGACGGAGTCTGTATCACTTACCATGCCGGATGGTACGGTGTATCCGCAGAAGGAAACAGATGCGAAAATTGTGGAGATTATCGGTCTGACCAAGGTGCAGTTTACCCAGGTCGCCATGATTGCCCAGGGTGAGTTTATGGAAGTCCTGAGGGCGGATTCTAATAAGAAGAAAGAGATCTTCCGCAAGCTGTTCAGGACGGAAAAGTATCAGTATATCGTGGATGAGCTGGCAAGAAGGAGGAAGGAGAAACTTTCAGAGCTTGCTGCAATCCGTACCGCATGCCAGACAGAGGCTGGACATATTGAGGTGCCGGAGGACTATGACCGATCCGGAGAGCTTCTTGCCCTGAAGGATCTGGTGATATCTGGAGATCATCTGAATGTGACGGAAGCGGAAGGACTCCTTGAAGAGCTGGCCCGTCTGAATGCCTGTATGGAGCAGGCGCAGTCTGCTATGGAAAAGGATTACGAAGCTGCTTCCGGACAAAGAGACCGGATGCGTGAGGTCTGTACAAAGGCGGAGGGACTTCTTCAATCCTTTGAACAGCTTGAGAAGGCAGAGCAGGTTCTGGCGGAGTGTCACGAGGAAGAAGCTGTAATCCAGTCGGATCAGGCATTGATTCCGCAGATCAATCATGCATATGAACTGAAGCAAGGCTATATGAACTGGCAGGAGGCTGCGAAAGCTGCCGATCAGATGAAGGAGGCACTTCAGGAACAGGAAGCACATCTTCCTGCTTTGAAGGAGGATTGTATCCGGAAGCACGATCTGGAGGAAAAGGCAGATGCCGGTGGCAGACACGAGGCGGAACAGTTTTCGAAGACAGAGGAGCGTGTTGCCAGGGCTTTACAGGTTTTTGCAAAATTGCAGAAGGCGGAAGCAGCGAAAAAGACTGCAATTGGAGCAGCGAATGCTGCACAGAAGGCGGTTCAGAGTGCCGGACAGAATCTGCAGGCGCTGGAAGCGGCCAAACAGAAATGGACAGAGGAGAAGACACAACTGGGTGATGCGGATGTCCGCTGGAGGCTGTTTCAGGAGAATACGCTTGCGGAATATGACCGTCTGCTGAAGGAACGGAAGCAGGCGGCAACACTGGTCCGGGAAGCGGAGCGTCAGGAAGAGGCCGCCAGAGCAGCCGCACAGGCGTACAGAACTGCTATGGAAGCATATCAGAAGAAAAACGCCTTATATAACCGCAGACAGATGGAATTTCTGAATGATCAGGCAGGCTATCTTGCAGCACAGCTTGTGGAGGGACAGCCCTGTCCGGTCTGCGGTTCCCTGGATCATCCTTCACCCTGCATTGCTTCAAAGAATCACGGCCCGTTGAAAAAGGAGGATCTGGATGCCCTGGCAGAGGAAGTACAGCATCTGAATAAAGTACTGACAGATCAGTCAGCAGTCTCCAGAGCCGCAGCTGATCTGATGCAGGAAAAAAAGCGACAGGCCCGGATGGCTCTGGAGAATCTTCAGATGAATCTGGAAGCTGCCGATCCGGCGCTGAAAGGCTCAGGGCAGCTGAATATTGTGCAGATTCAGGAAGCGATGCAGCTCTGGCGCCGGGAACTGGAGGCGAAAAAGAAAGAGCTGGAAACAGCAGACAGTGCTCTTCGGAGGGTCCGGGAATCTCTGGGTCAGGCTGAGGATAAGGAGAAGACCCTGCTCCAGGCCAGGGATACGGCGAATGAGAAGGCAGCAGATGCCCGATCAGCTCTGGCGGCAGCGGAGGCGCTGGTGCATCAGCTGCAGGGACAGAGGGACTATACATCTGCTGAAGAAGCCCAAAGGGCACTTGAAACAGCACAGCAGAGAAAAAAGGAGACAGATGCCGCCTTTGCGCGTGCAAGAAATGCGGCACTTGAAGCAAAAACCAGTCTTGAAAAGGCGGAGACGCTTGTGGCACAGTTCCGCGCTTCACTGCCGGAGCTGGAAAGGACGCGTGAGGACCGTCGGATCACATATCATTCAATGCTGGAGGAAAAGCAGTTTTCAGAGGAGCAATGGAAGAATATTGTTTCCGCGCATCCAAAAGAGGAAATCTCCACGCTTCAGAGAAACATCAGCCGATATGAGCAGAAGAGGGCAGCAGCCCTTGGTGCAAGGGATACTGCAAGGGAGACCATTGGCGACCGGAAGAAGCCGGACATGCAGCTTCTCTTAAAGCAGAGAGATCTGGCAGAGGAGAAATTCAGGAAAATACAGTCTGCGCGGGAGCGCACAAGGGAAATCTGCCGTGCAGACAGACGAACCTATGATGGCCTGGCCCCAAGATTAAAGGAGCGGGTCACGGTGAGTGAGGCGTTTACAAGGATTGACAGCCTCTACAACCGCCTGGCCGGAAAGGTGAGCGGTGCCAGAATGGACATCGAGACCTTTGTGCAGCGCTACTATCTTCAGAGAATTCTCAGCGCAGCGAACCTGCGCTTTGCTGAGATGTCGGCGGGACAGTATGAGCTGCGCATGGTCGGAGAGGAAATGGCAGGGTCCGGAAAGAACAGAGGTCTGGATCTGATGGTATGGTCTTTTATAACCGGGCAGGAGCGTGAGGTACGTACATTATCCGGCGGAGAGTCGTTCATGGCAGCTCTTTCGCTGGCCTTGGGCATGGCAGATCAGATTCAGGAGACTTCCGCTTCCATTCATCCGGATATCATGTTTATCGATGAAGGATTCGGTTCCCTGGATGATCATGCCAGAGACCAGGCAGTCCGCGTCCTAAAGGAAATGTGCGGAAGCGACAAGCTGATCGGCATTATTTCCCATGTGACTGAGCTCAGAGGCGAAATTGAAGATCAGCTGCAGGTTGTCAAGGATGACAAGGGCAGCCATGTAAGCTGGAAAATCAGTTGAAGTGGTTAAATTTCTGTTTTACTAAACGAGGGGAGCATGATTATGGCAGAACAAACAGAAGGCGGTACACAAAAGAAGAAGATGACGCTCCGGGATCTCTCGATCGGTGAGACCGGTCGGATTACCATTGTAGGGGGCGAGGGTGCACTCAGACAGCATTTCCTGGATATGGGACTGATCCCGGGCGCCGATGTTACCCTGGTAAAGTATGCGCCCATGGGAGACCCCATGGAAGTGAAGATTCACGGCTACGAGCTTACAATCCGACTTTCCGATGCGGAGCAGATCGATCTTGTTCCGGTAAAGAATTCTGAGACTGATCAAAGCATCGAGGCGCGAAGAAAGGCGGATGAGAAAAAGTATGAGCATCCTGGTCTTGGAGAAGGTGGAAAATATCATGTGAAAGCCGGAGAACACCCGCTTCCACCGGACCAGATTCTCACCTTTGCCCTGGCAGGCAATCAGAACTGTGGTAAGACGACCCTGTTTAACCAGCTGACCGGTGCAAACCAGCATGTCGGCAATTTCCCGGGTGTGACTGTGGACCAGAAGAGCGGACCTATACGGAATCATCCGAATACCAGTGTCACGGACCTGCCTGGTATCTATTCTCTGTCGCCTTACAGCAGTGAGGAAATCGTGTCGCGTCAGTTTATACTGACACAGCACCCGACCGGCATCATCAACATCGTGGATGCGACAAATATCGAGCGGAACCTGTATCTGACCATGCAGCTGATGGAGCTGAACGTACCGATGGTGCTTGCGCTGAACATGATGGACGAGGTGCAGGGCAATGGGGGATCCATCCGCATCAACAAGATGGAAGAGATGCTGGGAATCCCTGTGATTCCGATTTCGGCCGCAAAGGACGAGGGAATTGAAGAGCTGATTGAGCACGCTATTCATGTGGCAAAGTATCAGGAATGTCCTGGCCGTCAGGATTTCTGCAGTGAGGATGAGGACGGCGGAGCGGTACATCGATGTATACATGGTATCATGCACCTGATTTCTGATCATGCCCGTGCAGCGCAGATTCCCATCAGGTTTGCTGCCACAAAGCTGGTGGAGGGAGACCAGAGAGTTGAAGAGGCGCTGAAGCTTGAACAGAATGAAAAGGAAATGATCGAGCACATTATCCTTCAGATGGAGAAGGAGAGGGGACTTGACCGGAAGGCGGCCATTGCGGACATGCGCTTTGATTTTATCCGTCATCTTGTAGATGAAACGGTCGTAAAACCCAGGGAGAGCAAGGAGAGACTGAGAAGTCAGAAAATCGACCGTATTCTCACAGGCAAATACACTGCAATACCGGCATTTATCGGAATCATGGCGCTGATTTTCTGGCTGACCTTTAATGTTATCGGTGCCTTTCTCCAGGATCTTATGGCCAGAGGTATTGATGCACTTACTGCCGTTGTGGATCATGCCATGACAGCCGGGCACGTCAATACAGTGGTGCATTCTCTGGTGATCGACGGTGTCTTTACCGGTGTTGGAAGCGTGCTCAGCTTTCTGCCGATTATTGTTACACTGTTCTTCTTCCTGTCCCTGCTCGAGGATACAGGATATATGGCAAGGGTTGCCTTTGTGATGGACAAGCTGCTTCGAAAGCTTGGACTTTCCGGACGGAGTATTGTCCCCATGCTGATTGGATTCGGATGTACGGTGCCTGGCGTTATGGCCAGCCGGACACTTCCATCGGACCGGGACCGGAAGATGACCATCATGCTCACGCCGTTCATGAGCTGCACTGCAAAGCTGCCGATCTATGGTTTCTTTACGGCAGCGTTTTTCCCCGGTAAGGGTGCGCTGATCATGGTCGGCCTCTATTTTCTGGGGGTACTTACCGGTATTCTGGTTGCATTGCTCTCAAAGGGTACATTGTTCAAGGGTGAGCCGGTTCCCTTTGTCATGGAGCTGCCCAATTACCGTATGCCGAGCGCAAAGAGTGTGCTGCAGCTGCTCTGGGAGAAGGCAAAGGACTTTCTGCAGCGGGCATTTTCCATTATCTTCCTGGCAAGTATCGTCATCTGGTTTCTTCAGACCTTTACGCCGCAGCTGCAGATTGCGGCTGACTCCTCCAGCAGTATACTGGCGCTGATCGCGGGCGTTATCGCACCGATCTTTGCACCGCTTGGCTTTGGAGACTGGAGAATCTCTACAGCTCTTATATCCGGTTTTCTGGCAAAGGAGAGCGTTGTGGCTACCCTGAACGTACTTTTCGGCAGCACGGCTGCTCTGATGCAGACCATTACGCCGCTTGCGGCTGCATCATTGCTGGTGTTCTGCCTTCTGTACACGCCCTGTGTCGCTGCCATTACCTCGGTGCGAAGGGAGCTGGGTGGTAAATGGGCAGCCGGAATGGTTGTTTTCCAATGTGTCATTGCCTGGCTGATGGCGTTCCTGGTTCATAGCATCGGGATGCTGATATAACTGTTTGCAACTTGTCGGCCTGCCAGGAGATACTTCTCATTTGTCTGTTTCCGCTCGTAAACGGACAGTAAGCTGGTTTTATGCGTGGGTTTTGCTGCTGCGAAACTCGTCGGGCAAAAACCGCCCTCCTCAGACATTCTCGCAATCAACTTTATTGGAAACTTTGCATAAAACCAGCTAACTGTCCGTAGTACTCGCTCCAAAGGACTGCATGAGAAGTGTCTCCTCGCAGGCCTCTCTCAAGCCTCTCCCAATGGTAACAATAATTGTAAAGAAAGCGTGAAAAAAATCTCATCCGCTTGACTTTCGCAGGGAGGATGCTATATTAATTCATAACATCAATGAATAGCGCACAATTTAATTCACACTGGCATATTTGTGATTGCTCATCAGAAAGAGGAGAGAGATTTGGATAATAAACAGAAGAGGTTAGCTGCACTCAGAATCCCCGGTGGTATCGCAGCTGCTGTGGGAATCGGATTTATTCTTTATGGTTTTAATCAGGCAGGTGCCAATACGGTTCTCTACATCGGAGGACAGATCCTTGGCGCGGTTCTGCTGCTTCTGGGTATCACACCGTTGATTCTCTATCATCAACGGTATGGAGCCGATAGCGCAGCAGAGAGTGCTCAGAGACAGGGGGGCTCCGGCCAGAGCTATCAGAGTCAGCCCCAGGAGGATACAAGCTGGATTCCTGTGGGTGGCTGGATTTTTGCCGATGTAATCGGTATTACGAGAAATCTTCGGGCAGATGCTTCCGCAGGTGTTGAGTATTATGTGATCTGCCGGTATCGCGACTTCAAGGAGCATGTAGAGCATACCTTTACGAGCCGATCCATGAAGGAGTATCCGGGAAAAGAGATTATCGGTAAACGCGTCAAGGTATTTTTCCATTCAAAGGACCCGGAGGACTACACGGTGGATCTGAATACCATCGAGTAAACAGGTGTTTAAAGGAGCTTGCACGAGCAATGTTTTATGGACGCAATGTTGCCGGGAAATATGCAGGCCCTGTTACATGTACCAGCAGAAATATAGAAAAAATAGAATATCAGGGAGCAGAGAAAAAGGCACTGCCTGCAGGTATGAACTACACTGCGGGCAGCGCCTTTTATTTTTTTAAGCTTCAAGTTCCTGCTGCATATTCTTCATGGCATTGGTCAGCATCATCTTGATCCGGTTCAGCTGGTTTACTTCTGAGGCGCCGGGGTCATAGTCGATGGCGACAATGTTTGATTTTGGATATTCAGCACGGATTTCCTTGATAACACCCTTTCCGACGATGTGGTTTGGAAGGCAGCCAAAGGGCTGGATACATACGATGTTGTTCACACCGCCGTGAATCAGCTCCATCATTTCTCCGGTCAGGAACCATCCCTCACCGGTCTGGTTGCCGACGGATACGATCGGAGAGGCATAATGTGCAAGCTCATCGATTCTCGCGGATGGAGTGAAGTGTGTGCTCCGGATGAATTCATCATTTGCAGCCTTACGCAGAACGTTGACAGCGGCAATACCGGTCTGGGTCAGGATCATGGACTTCCGCTTTGTTCCATAATGTCTGTACTTGAATTTGGAATTGTAGAAGCTGTACATGAAGAAATCTACAAAATCCGGAACGACAGCTTCCGCGCCCTCCCTCTCAAGCTGGTCTACCAGGTGGTTGTTTGCTGCAGGCGCATATTTTACAAGGATCTCACCTACAATGCCTACCCTCGGCTTGCGAAGATTTTCATTGATAGGCAGACGGTCAAAATCACGGATAATGGAACGACACAGGTTGGTGTAGCTGTGCCAGCCCATACGCTTGTTGGAAAGATAGTCAATGCAGATCTTTTCCCATTTTTTGTGCAGCCGGTTGGCAGAACCTGGTACCTTCTCGTAGGGCCTCATCCGGTACAGGCACTTCATAAAGATATCGCCGAAAATCGCGGCATAAACAATGCGGATTGCCATATCCGGGGTGATCTTGAATCCCGGATTGTCCTCCAGGCCAACCAGGTTCAGGGAAATAACCGGAACCTGCGGGTAACCGCCCTTCTTCAAGGCACGACGGATGAAGGCAATATAGTTGGATGCACGGCAGCCGCCACCGGTCTGGCTCATGATGATTGCTGTGTGGTCCGGGTCATACTTTCCGGAATCCAGGGCATCCATGAACTGCCCGACGACCAGAAGGGAAGGATAGCAGGCGTCGTTATTGACATAGCGAAGGCCCTCATCAATGGAATGTCTGTTGTCATTGTCCAGTACATGCAGATGATATCCGCCGGTGTTGAAAGCCGCTTCAATCAGGCTGAAGTGAATCGGGGACATCTGCGGAGCAAGGATCGTATATCCATCCTCCTTCATCTCTTTTGTAAAGATCACTCGTTCTGACGCAGAGGAATGGATCTCACGAGGCTGTGGGTTCTTTTCTCTTGCGCGGACGGCCGCCAGCAGGGAACGGATACGGATGCGGACCGCACCAAGGTTATTTACCTCGTCGATCTTCAGTACCGTATAGATCTTGTTGCTGCCGGAGAGGATCTCATAAACCTGGTCTGTGGTGACGGCATCCAGACCACAGCCAAAGGAGTTCAGCTGAATCAGTTCCAGATCATCCCTTGTCTTGACGAAATTGGCTGCGGCATACAGTCTGGTATGATACATCCACTGGTCATTGACACGCAGAGGACGCTCGATTTCTGCAAGGTCGGAGACAGAATCCTCGGTCAGAACTGCTACATCATAGGAAGTTATCATATCCGGAATGCCATGATGAATTTCCGGATCGATGTGGTAAGGACGGCCTGCCAGAACGATGCCGTGGTGGTGTGTCTCCTCCATCCACTTCAGGACTTCTTTGCCCTTTGCGCGGACCTCATTGCGGACATTGGCCATTTCCTCCCATCCGGCATGGCAGGCATCGCGGACTTCCTTCTCCGGAATGTCATGGAAGACCTTTACCAGCTCGTCAGCCAGGGTCTGCTCCGTGGTCATTGCCAGGAACGGGTTCATGAAGTGAATGGACGGATCCTTCAGTTCATCTACGTTGTTCTTGATATTCTCTGCATAAGAGGTAACGATCGGACAGTTGTAGTGGTTTACCGCATCCGGGAATTCCTGGCGCTCGTATGGGATGCAGGGATAGAAGATGTTCTTAATGCCCTGCCGGATCAGCCAGGTGATATGACCGTGGGAGATCTTTGCCGGGTAGCAGGCGGTATCACTCGGGATTGACTCAATACCCAGCTCATAAATCTTTCTGGTTGAGGTGGGAGAGAGTACTACGCTGTATCCGAGCTTTGTGAAGAAGGTGAACCACAGCGGGTAATTCTCATACA
>JBJEMO010000212.1:0-5840 GCA_051879715.1 Bilifractor sp. | reverse complement strand
AGCATAGAGGAAAATTTTTTGGCAGACAATCCGCTCGAAGGTTATGCGCTTACGTAATATTGTGGCGAACAGCAGACCGCCATCAGAAGAAAAGTGGGAATCATGCAGAGATTCAGAATATTGTCTGGATGCTGCTGCGGCGATGACCGATATGGTGATGTCGCTTGCAGCGGAATTCCAGCAGGATCTGGATTCGAGACAGACACTTGATCTGGTTGTCCGTTCCACCTGTGCATTCTATGATGGCGATTGGTGCGGCATCCTGAGTTTGCAGAATGACCTTGATGCATGGACACCACTTCACTGGTACAATGCAGCGACGGGAGGAATGACGGATACTGAGCATTTCTATGAGTATGAAGTGATCACACAGTATCCACAATGGAAAAAAGCAATAGAGGAGAGGACAATCATCTGCATCCGCAATCTGGAGCAGGTGGCAGCTACGTATCCGATGGAGCTGGAACATTATCACCGGCTGCAGGTACGATCTGTCATTGCCGTACCATATTACCGTGGTTCTACAGGCTTTCTTGTGATCCGGAATCCGCAACGATACATGGATTACCCTGCATTCATGATGCAGATGGGTTACGTCATTTCCTCAGAGATCCGGGAATTTCATTTGCTCCAGAACAGTCAGAATCAGCTTCTCGCAGATCAGATCAGGAACGCTCATGATGTTGTGATCAATCTGTTTGCCGGCTTAGAGATCATGACGAAATTCGGCAGAATCCCTGCACATGAGATCGCATCACATAAGATTGCGCCGATCATTTCTATTCTTACACTTCGCAGGGGACGGCCTCTGTCTTCAACGGCTATCGATGCTGCACTCAACCAGAGCTGCAGCGATGACAGCAGCTATATCAAGCATCAGATCTATCGCTTCCGGCAGCGATACAGCGGTCTGTTTGGCAAAGAGGAGCTGATTATCAGTACGCCGGGTGGATATATGCTGAATGATCATTTGCATATTATGACTGATGTAGAGGAATTCGACCGTTTGCAGAAGAGTCTTGCACATATCAGCAACCGCAGCGCAAGAGTCCATCAGCTGGAGCGGATCATGCGTCTTTACAAAGGTGCGATGTGTCCAAATTACTGCACGGAGCAGTGGGCAATCGGAAGGTTCGCACAGTACGAAGCAGACTTTCTGAATGATATGGACCAGCTAATGCGTGAATTGGATGAATCTGAGGATTATCTGACGATTCGTGACTATTCAGTCGAAGCGCTGGAGAAGAGCCATCATAACGAGAAAATGTACTACTGGCTGATCGTCAGTCAGATTGAGACACATAAGAGCAGCCTTGTGCCGACAGATCTGAAAGCCGCAAAGAAAATTCTGGATTCGGATGCTTATCGCTCTCTGGTGGAGCACCTTCAGAAACGATATTCCGATCTCTCTATTGATGTGTAAATCGGATTTTGGTGCGACCAGAATGAGACGGAGATAATACCTCTGCAAGACCATACTTCCGGATTCGACCGGAAATCGACCGGCATAATACCAAGGAGACCACTCCTGATTTGTAAGATGAAATCGCAATCGCGATTTGCAAATCTTATGAACAGGAGTGGATTTTTATGTATTTCAATCAAAACGAAATTGGAAAAAGAGTCCGGGATTTGTGCAGACGTCGCGGTTTGACGATTGAAAAATTATCTGAAGAACTCAATTACAGCCACAGCCATATGAGCAAGGCGGAACGTGGCATACATAGCTATTCCGTCGATCTTCTGATTGATCTGGCGGAATACTTCAATGTCAGTCTGGATTTTCTGATTCTGGGAAAAGAGAGAGCAAATCATCAGCTCAAAACGCGTCTGAGACTGCTTATTCAGGAACTGATCATCCTCGAAGAATGCCTCTGATGTGCCCAATTACTGCCCATGGATGAGCAGTACTGCGCCCTCGAAGCAGCATAGGATCAAAGCTATGATGCTTTCAGAACAGATGAAATCTGTTCTGAAAACTTCGATCTTTGACAAATGAATATACAGCCATCAGATACATCCCTGTACGGGTTGTAAGACCAGCCGAAGGAACCACACGCGATGACTCCTCCTGACTCATAAGCAAGGACAAGGAGGAAGAGCGATCCCTGTGCCGTTCCAAAATGCCGGACCGCTTCCGGCAAGGCGAGGAAACGTATAGGCACAATGGTACTTCTGTCCAGTCACAGCCCCGGGTGGAACCGGGATCACGCAATGAGGGCAGTCCGGAGAGATCCTCGGGAGGGTGAGACCCCCATGGAGCGGAAAGCATTCCGCCGTCTGATGTGTTCCCGCTGCCGGGGAGTTGAGGACAAATAGGCAGAGAAAACAAAACGTCTGGGACCGCCGCTGATCGTGGCGGTCCATTACATAAAAAGATGGCAGGTACAGGTGGATTATGAAAAACGAAAGAATATACCACCGGGGTGATGTGTTTCTGGCCTATCTTGGCAATCCGTTTGGATCAGAGCAGGGAGGACTCAGACCCGTCGTGATCATGCAGAACGATTGGGGATGTGTATATTCTCCAACGGTTACCATGGTGCCTTTAACCTCAAATCTGAAGAAAGTGCATCTGGCATCACACTATGTGCTGCAGGATGCTTTTTTTCTGAAGAGGGTATCCATGGTTCTGGGTGAACAGATTGATACGATTGATAAACATAGACTTCATACATTTTTGGGAAGACTCAGTGAAAAAGATATGGCCCATACAGCGGAAGCTGTCAGGGAACACCTCGGATTTTATATTTATGAAAGCCCCTTAAGGAGGAAATGTTGATGGAAGGGATGGAACGGATGCTGCGGTATGCATTGCAGCTGTCGTATTTGAATCAGCTGCATAAAGCAGGAAAGATCACGGAAGCAGAATATCTGCGGGTCAGGAAAAACCTGATGAAGGACTATGGCGTGGTCAGCGACATCCTTGCAGGATGGAAATAATTGGCGTTATGGTGTGGCAAAGGAGGCAGAACTATGGCAGTGAAAGTTGATGTTATTAAAGCCAATACCTCGCTTACCGACCGAAGACGTAAGACAGTAATTGAACGCAAAAGGGTTGCGGCCTATTGCCGTGTCAGCACCGATTCAGAGGATCAGCTTCACAGTTATCGCTCGCAGGTTGATTATTACACAAATATGATCACCAACGAGAAAGACTGGATGATGGCAGGTGTATACGCAGATGAGGGAATTACTGGAACACAGGTTACAAAGCGGGAACAGTTTCAGAAGATGATAAAGGACTGCATGAACGGGCAGATCGATATGGTAATTACAAAATCGATTTCACGTTTTGCGAGAAATACTTTGGATACGCTGAAATATGTGCGGCAGCTGAAGGAAAAGAATATTGCTGTTTATTTCGAGGATGAGAAGATCAATACACTCTCCATGGACGGCGAATTGCTGCTGGTTGTTTTAAGCTCAGTAGCACAGCAGGAAGTTGAGAACATATCGGCAAATACGAAAAAGGGCATCGCAATGAAGATGTCCAGAGGAGAGATGGTCGGGTTTGCCCGCGCTCTTGGCTACAATTATGATCCGGAAACGAAAACGATCAGCATCAATGAAGAAGAAGCAAAGATCGTGCGTTTCATCTTTGACGAATACGTCAAAGGCAATGGTGCAAGAGTGATCGCCCACAAACTGGAAGCCATGGGTGCTCTCACTGCCTATGGATGCAAGCACTGGCAGGAGACAACGATCATTGGTATTATCCGCAATGAGAAGTATATGGGTGATCTCGTTCAGGGCAAGACCTTTACAGTTGATCCGATCTCTCATCGTAGACTGGAAAATCAGGGCGAAGTAAACAAATACGTAGTGAAAGATCACCATGAAGCCATTGTTTCTGAAGAAGTATGGAATAAGGCACAGGCAATTCTGGAGAAGCGTTCTCCATCGCACAGTAATCCGCTGGCAGACCCGGAGCATCGTACCAAATTCAGCAGGAAATACACATTCAGCTGCATGATGCAATGCGGCTTCTGCGAGTCGACGTTAACCCGGCGAACCAGAAATCATCAGACAAAATATAAGCAGGTTGTCTGGCACTGCGTTGCTGCAACAAAAGGCGGGAAGAAGAAATGCCCGCAATGCAAAGCAATTCCGGAATCTGTTGTTGAAGATGCTTTTGTGGAATCCTTCAACCTGATTACCGACCAGCATAAGGAAGTACTGGAAGAATTCTGGAAGCGAATCGAGGAGACACTTCACAGCAAGGAAGTTGATTTGACAGTGCAGAAAATCAGGAATGATCTTGCGCTTCTTGAGAAGAAGAAAAAACGGCTTCTGGATATGCGGCTGGAGAGCAAGATCGACATGAATACCTATCTTGCCAAGGACGATGAGTTAAAGAAGGATATTGCCCAGAAGAGGGCAGAGCTTTCAAAGCTGGAGGATACAGAGAAAACAGAGAAGGAGATGCGCCGCCATATTGACGAAATGCGCGAGTATCTGAAAGATGCGCAGCCACTAAAAAAATTCGATTGTCAAGTATTCGAGAGCATCGTTGAAAAGGTAATTATCGGCGGCTATGATGATAGCGGAAATGCGGATCCTCTAAAGATCACATTTGTCTACAAGACTGGTTTTACGGACGATAAGGACGGCAGGGACTTCAAGCATTCGCGTCGGCATATCGGCGGACCGAAGCCCAGGAAATTATTGCAAGAAACTGACAACGAGGCCTCCGAAAAGGTGCAACTTAATGATGACGAGGCATGTCGAGACGGTAGTATTGATGTCAAAGGTCAGGGACTAAGGGGTGAGAAAAGCCTTATGGTCGGTTGAAATCCGAAGTTCCAGTTTGAAGGGTAACTTCCACCTTTGCCTGGATTGCAACCGAAAGTTCCATTTTTTCGCCCCGTGCTACTGTACATCTGATTCTGAACGGACGTCCGTAAGCACCGGTCTTCCTGAAAACCATATGGGAACGAATCTCCTTAGAGATAGTGGAGCAATCCTTACCTGTATATTGTCAATAGGTAATCCTCAAAAGGGGGTGCGGACATTTTCTTGGACCATTTACCAATCAATGTCCGCACCTCACTACTTGAAGCTTGCCGGTCCTGCGGGAAGATGGATCTTCAGAGCTTTATTCAGAAGAAAACATACTGCGTGTTCAGAAGAACATTGATGCTTCCGGAATTTTCCTGCCATCATCTCCGGCTTTTCTTTAGAGATATATTAAAAAAATGCGGATATCCGCAAAAATATCATGAATGATCTTGATGGTGCGGCAGGATATTTGGGAAAATGTAGATGTGTATGTGACCGCAAGCAATTCCAGAATGCTGTCTTCCAATATCCTGACGCAGTTTAGAGACAGAGGCGATGAGATACGGGTGTATCCTCTTTCTTTTGCAGAATCTTATCGTGAGTTCAAAGGCGATAAACGATTCTATATACAGTCGGCCTTATCGATTGCTGACCAGGAGAAGAAAAAGCAGGAAATCGCATCTTTGAAGCGTATACCTGATTCTTTCAGTAAAATTGTGGTTGTGAGGGATTATCTTAACCCATGGTATGACTTCCAATAAACACGAAGTTTGTCAAAGGCTTTTGAAGCTATGACCTTCATACATATTACTTGAAAGCCCTTTTTATCTGCTCCAGAAACTTACCAGCAATAGGAGTAAAGGTCTGGTATTTATTCCAAATGAGATATAGCTCTGACTTCAGTTCAGGTGAAAGAGGTCTGAATACCATGTCAGTTCCTTCGGTATTTATCAGATCTTTAAATGTAAGAAGTATTCCAAGGTTTTCTCTTGCAAATACAGATCCGTTATAAGATAGCCTGAAGGAGCCTTCAAGTTTTAGCTTAGGAAATCTTTCTT
>JBJEMO010000211.1:0-37025 GCA_051879715.1 Bilifractor sp. | reverse complement strand
AAACGAAAGCAGAAGAAAAACTTAGAGCTATGATTGAAACTGTGCGTAAACTGACCTACTGCTTACAAGGGTCAGGTAAACAATAATCATAGTATTTGTGATGACATAATGTCAGAACGAAAGTGGAGATCATATGCCAAGAGGATCTGATATGGATTATTTGGCCGGATGGATCGCTATTGTTCCTTCTGGCATTTTCAATACTCATCAGGAGGAGCTTCCATTATGAAGAAGATTGTTATGATTGTTTCATCCCTGACGGGGAATACAAAGAAAATTGCTGACGCGATGGAAGCAGAGATCGGTTCTGCTTCTCTGACCCGCTTCACTGACAGGGAAGTACTTCAGACGGGCAGGCTTCCGGAGGCCGACCTTTATATTGTATGCTTCTGGACAAGAAAATCAGGGATGAATGACACAAGCAAAAAGGTGGTTGATCTTCTCACCAATCAGAGAATTGCGGCTGCCGGAACGATGGGCAATATTCCTTCTTCAGATTATGGTCAGCTGGTCCGGAAGAATGTGGAGGACTACATCTCTCAGAAAAATCAATGTGTGGATGTATTCCTTTCACAGGGAAAAATTCCGGAGGCAAGAACCGAAGCCAGAAGAAAGCTTCCCAAAACAGCACCCCATTATCTGGATGAGGAAGGCTATAAGAGGCACCTGGAATCGAGGAAGCATCCGGATGCAGATGATCTGAGAAGAGCGGCGGATTTTATCAGAAAACTGTTTTACTGATCTTAGGAATGAAATGGAGGTCAGATATGAAGGCAGTTATAGCAATTGATTCTTTAAAGGGTTCTCTCAGTTCGCTGGAGGCGGGAGACGCGATCCGGGCAGGCATATTGTCAGCGGATAAAGACGCGCAGGTTATTGTCCGTCCACTGGCGGATGGAGGTGAGGGCACGGTCGAGGCGCTTACACTCGGTATGGGAGGGACACTCACGCAGGTCCGTGTGACAGGTCCTCTTGGGGATCCGGTCAATGCGGAGTATGGTATTCTGAAAGACGGGCGCACGGCGGTTCTGGAGATGTCGCAGGCAGCGGGCATTACACTTGTCCCGGATAAGGACAGAAATCCGATGCATACAACTACCTACGGTGTCGGTGAGATGATCCGCGATGCAATCAGAAGGGGCTGCCGCCGATTTATTGTCGGTATCGGTGGATCGGCCACAAATGATGGCGGTATCGGTATGCTGCAGGCTCTCGGCTATGATCTGCTGGATAAGGATGGAAAGCCGGTTTCGTATGGTGCAAAAGGACTGTGCGAGATTGAGACAATCGGAGATGAAAACGTCATTCCGGAGCTTTCAGAATGCAGATTCAGGGTTGCATGCGACGTTACCAATACGCTCTGTGGTGAACAGGGATGCAGTGCTGTATTCGGGCCGCAGAAGGGGGCCGATGCGACGATGGTCATGCAGATGGACAAGTGGCTTGCTTATTTTGCGGCCCTCTCGCGTGAAAAATACCAGAAGGCCAATCCGAATGAGGCGGGTACCGGAGCAGCCGGCGGCCTCGGGTTTGCATTTCTCACCTATACCAATGCGGTTCTTGAATCCGGCATCAAAATCGTCCTTGAGGAGACGCATCTCGAGGATTATGTAAAGGACGCTGACCTCGTGATTACGGGTGAAGGAAGGCTTGATGGACAGACCGTCATGGGCAAGGCACCGATCGGTGTCGCGAGGACTGCAAAAAAGTATGGCAAGCCGGTCATAGCATTTGCCGGCTGTGTCACAGAAGACGCGAAAGCCTGCAACAGCAGCGGCATCGACGCATATTTTCCGATCCTGAGACGTGCTTCTACGCTGGCCGAAGCCATGGATCCGGAAAATGCAAGACGTAATATGACCGATACGGTAGAACAGGTAATCCGGCTCTTTGAGCTTGTACGTTAATCTGTAATTGGATTACCGCAATAGAAATCTGACTTCGTGTCAGTCATTATTTAACTGGTTACAGGTTGAGTAATTGTATTCATATCAGAACATCAGCATCTCAGAACATTAGGATAAGCAATTAGCAGATCAGAACAAATTAACATATCAGCACATTAGAACAAGCAATAAGCACCTGCCCTCCATGGACAGGTGCTTATAAGGTTCCGACCGTAATAACAGATAAAATATCCTTAATTGTGACAACCGTGGTTTCCGCACTGGCCGTTGCCGTGACTACCGCATTGGCCATTGCCATGATGGCCCTCGTGGTGTGAGCAGACGACATTGGGATCATATGCGAGGGTTCCTTCAAGAAGTTTGGTTACTGCTTCGTCAGTATTTCCGGAAACGCCGCCGTAGATTTTGATACCGGCTTCCTGCATGGCTGACTGGGCTCCACCGCCAATACCGCCGCAGATGAGTGTGTCGACCTGATTATTCTTTAAGAATTCTGCGAGTGCACCGTGTCCGGCCCCGTTCGTACCGGTTACCTGTGTGGCTGTGACCTTGCCATCTTCTACATCATAGAATTTAAACTGCTCTGTTCTGCCGAAATGCTGAAATACATTTCCATTGTCATAGGTTACTGCAATTCTCATAACGTGTTCTCCTTTTTCATTTAGTTTGCTGATGGTCTGGATGATTTGTGGGCGGAACTGTATATTGCCGCCCTCAATCCGGAGCTGCTTCCCATTGACAAGTGAATCTGCGAGCTTGGTGCGGGCCCTGTCATAGATAGCTGTCACCGTGGTTCTTGCAACATGCATCTGGTCAGCCGTTTCGCTCTGGGTCATATGCTCCAGGTCAAGCAGACGTATCACTTCAAATTCGTCAACCGAAAGTGTAACTTCTTCGCCAGTAGGAATGCCCTCCGGACTGAAGATGGTGTATTCAGGGATTGTTCCTACCTGTCGTGTTTTTTCCTGTCTTCCTGCCATATCGTCCTCCATTTCTGACATAAGTCAATAATAACACAGGCAGAAAGAAAGTCAAGGATTATTGACATATGTCAGATATATAAATGCGGTTGTTTCTGCTCCGTGCAGAGGTTGTGGATTTAACAGAGATATTTTGCTATGCTACATTTAGTTTAAAGTGGAATTTAAATTAAACTAAAAATGGTGGGCTTTATGATTGTATTGCCCTATATTTTCCGAATTATGAAATGAAATTTATTGATGCACACCGGCATTGATAAATGCAGCGAGGATTTGAAGATTTCATCAGATCCGGGATGACCCGGTTCTTCTCATGTGCGGCAATCCTGCTGATGATACGGCTGCTGATCGTGGTGTCCATGAAGAGGTGGTGGTATTTTTCAGAATTGGCGATGCGCTGACAGGCGACATCAGAGAAAACCTGGGAAAACTTCTGCATGACAAGGTGTCAGGCTTTGTGTCACGCTAACGCGTTACACAGACAACCGTGCAATGTTCGTATGCAAAAGTACCGGATACTGTGTTATGCTGATGTCGTGTCATATAGAGGTGTATTTTATACATATGTAAAGTATTGTATACATGCGCAATCAGAAAGGAAGGTACACAGGATGGTTACAGTTGAGGAGTTGAGAGTAAAAGATGGCAATGTCCAGGGAACACTTATATCCGAGCCGGGTGGAGAAGGGCATCCGAATATGATTATCATTCAGGCAAAGCATGGTTATCTGATGTGCGGGTATCTGAATATGGAAGCTGCTGAGAAATTCGGTGATGCTGCTGTTCTTGGCGGGGGTGCGGATTTTAGCGCAATCCTGAAGAACCCGGTCAAGGGTATGACCAGCGCTGCCGCAAAGGCCGGCGTGAAGGAAGGCATGACAGGAGAAGAAGCGGTAGCGCTTTTGAACTGATTTTTGCATGTGACAGGGAGTCACACATGGGCGGAAAGGAATGAGAATGAAACACTGTATTCTGGTAAAATTCAGAGAAGATGTCGGGGACGATGAACGTAAGGACCTTCTTCCGGACATCCGTTTGCTTTTTGAACGACTGATAGCGTTGGATGGAATTCATGGGGTGGAAGTGATTCCAAATGCCATCAACCGTCCAAACCGGTATGACCTGCTGATCCGCATTGATATGGATCGGGATGCACTTTCTGCCTATGATAAGAGCGAACCGCATATGGAATGGAAGACTGAATATGCGGCATATCTGGAGAAAAAGGCGATTTTCGATTACGAAGAGTAATTTTTGTGTCAGTATGCAGGGCATTACAAGGCTTTCCCTTGTTTCGTGATCGTTAATAAGGTATGATGGATTGTCTGGTCTGCTTACAGCTCAGAAAAGATCAAGCATATTGTCGAGATACAGTTCCTCCCGTACATTGATCTGATATTCGGGCTTTGTCACGTAATACAGAAGAAATTCCAGAAGCAGGGCGCTGCCCAGGGAGCGGCCCTCGATCTTGAAATTAGAGAATCCCATCGGAAGATAGATATTATGGATATCTTCAGTACTGATAAACGCGGGATTTCTCATAGCCGCGGAGAAGCGGTACCCCTGTGCTGCATCGGGTGCGTTACATTGAAATCTGTCTTCTTCTCCAAGAGCGATTCTGCTGACCGCTTCATAGCAGCGTTTCCTGTCTCTGCAGCCTGGCCTGCAGCATTCGTTACAGAGAAATTCCAGCTTGTTCTTTTGCGCTTCTGATAAGGATTTTAATTTGTCATAGGCTTTATTCAGTCTGAAATCCGGGACGACATAGCGGAAGGTCTCCCCGTCAGGACCATCTTTCCGGTCGAGCTCACGCCGCAGATCATTAAAGTCGGTAATAACCTTCGTCGTGGAAGAGACAAAATAATACGCCGGGTAGTTCTCTTTTATGTAGTCCAGTAAAAGGTCAGATGTAATGATGATGCCGTTTTTGTAGGATTCAAAGATCCGGCATAGTTCATTGCATTTCCTGTCTGAGAGGTGCTCTCTTCGAAGCAGCGAATTGCTGAAAGTCAGTCTGGCTGATATCCCATACTCCTGTGTCAGAGCCAGTACTTCTTCCGGCCGTGCATCACCCTCTTCGATACGCCCTCCTGCCCACAGGCAGTCAGATGGCGCGCCATATAAAGAGCCGATTTCACACCACGCATAGAACCATTCCCTGTGTTCCCGGAATAATGGCAGAAATCTCCGGTAAAATTCAAAGAACGTAAAGAGTCCGGGCAGATGAAAAAAGGCTGTCTTTGCGTGCATGATTTCTCCTCGTCATTATGTGGATTTACTGCATGGAAAGCAGTGCTTCCTTCAACCGGCGGTAAATCCTTTCATTTCCCGCATCATTTGGGTGAAGTCCATCCGGGTTGTAGCGTTCACGCAGCATCGGAACTTCGGGCTGAAGTCCGGAGGTACGGTAGAGATCCACAACCGGAATCGCATAGTAAGCCGCAACTTTTTGTATGATATTGACATATGTTTCGAGATCTGCCTTTGTCGGGTTGCCCATCTCGTTTATATGTGATTTTTCCCCGATCCGATGGAGTGGTGTCATGACAAGGAGACGCGCATCCGGATACCGTTCAAGCAAATCGAGATACAGAAGGTGCAGTGCACCGTAAAATGTATCGTCCGTCCGATCATCCATACTGCCAAGTGGGGCGTCTCCGTGACCATAATCGTTTGTGCCGCCAAACACAACAATGACATCCGCATCCGGATCCATATCCTGGACACGGCTGCGGAAATATTGGTCCCATTTTGGGTCAGGAGATTTTGTCTGCTGACGTGCAATTCGCGTCCCGCCAATGCCATAACCACGTGCGATAACGCCGTCCCTCATCGCCAGAAGGTTCCAGTAGACATTTTTCGGATCGGAAGTGCCGCAGCCCTCCGTGATGCTGTCGCCCAGAAAGTTGATCTTGAGATTTTTCAGTTTCATAGCACACCTCTAATATGTTCAGGATTACATCGCTGATAATAGCAGCGTTGGTTTCTGCAAGTATCTGTTTATTGCACACATGCGTTTACATCGCAAAGGAATCCGCGATTTCATTGAGACGCGCTTCATTGTGCTCCAGCCACTTGGAGAAGGGCTGGCCGCTTTGGGCCACTTCCCTGCCGAGCGTCACCAGAAATGTCGGGATCTGTTCAGCCAGCATGGTCTGCTTTCCGTAGGCGAGCTTTTCCTTTCCCTGCAGGCAGCATCCTCCATAAGAGAACAGGTAGGCATCCTTTCTTCCCTCCGCTGTTCTCTTGGCAGTTCCTCTCCATCCGATCAGGCCTACATGCTGGGAGCCGCAGGATGAAATGCATCCTGAGATGTGCATGGCAGGAAGCGTTCCTATAGGGAAGTCTTCCTTTTTTACTGCGTTCAGACAGTCTCTGAGCAGCTGCTGGGAGTCAGCTACACCGATGTCGCATCTCTTATGACCGACACAGACCACAGAAGCGGAGATGTCACCTTCTATCGCACCGTTTGCCAGAGGCAGAAGGGATTCCGCTTCTGATGCGGTACAATTGATGACGTAAAGGCCGCCTGTCGGAGCAAGTCTGATTTCCACTGCTTCCCAGTTGTGAATTTTCTGATATATTTCTTCCAGCTTCGCGCTGCTCAGATATCCTCCTGCCGGATGATAGGATACCGCGTACAGACCGGGCTGTTTCTGCGGAACAAGCCTTGGATCCTGGCTGGTTAAAGATCCATCGCCCTTTTTGGTGTAGGTACGTTCCTGTACGTTGATGTCCAGTGAGCCGTCTGCGAGAACTTCGTCCAGGTGCTGATGGAATGCATTGCAAAAACCCTCAACTCCCATGGTGTCTTGCAGAAAACGGCTTCTTGCCTTGCTGCGGATCTTATAATTTCCATTTTCCATGTAGACATCAAGCATGGTCCGCATGTAATAGATGATTTTGGAGGGCTGAATGCCCTTTGCAACACAGATGCCAAGCTTTGGATTGATACCAAGCCCTCCGGCCGCATACACATCGAAGGTGTGGTCGGGATTGGCAACAAAACCCAGGTCTTTGATGGTCGCATGCGTCTCATTCAGAGGCGAGTTTGAAAAGCCGATCTTAAACTTCCGGGGCAGCGGTTCAATCCCCGTATACTTCAGGAGATAAGCATCAGCAGCCTCTGAGTAGGGCTGTACGTCGAAGTATTCTCCCTTCTCGACGCCTGAAAGAGGGGATGCAGTGATGTTATTGGGATTGTCTCCGCCGCTTCCCCGGGTCACAATTCCTTTATCCAGAAGACGGAGAATCAGACGTCTTCCTGCATGCGGGTCCAGGTCATGAAGCTGCAGGGCCTGTCCGCTTGTAATCTTCAGCCGGTCGATCTTATAGTACTGACAGCAGCCGAGAATGGCACGGGCCATTGCCAGTGTCATCCGGCCGCCTGGTATACGGATTCGCAGCATCTGATGGTTGTCCCGCTGCAGGTATTCGCCAAAGCCTGTAGATACCGATTTATATTCCTTTGCATTGATCTTCTGATCCTCGTAATCATGAGAGGCCTCATTAAACGTGGAAAATTCCTCATAGAAACGGCTGAGCGTGTCTTTATTTACCGGCATATTGAAATCCCTCCAATAATATAAATGACAAACAGATTGATAATATTCGCAATGCATGCAGACTGCGGAATGCACTGTTATGTCGAACTATAGCAATCCCATCACATTATGGATTCTTGTATACAATAGTGCAAGCACAAAATAAAAAACACTCAGCTGTCTTACGGCAGCTGTTCTGATTCAGCTTTCGTCTTCTTCCTGCCCGGCATCATGCTGCCGATCAAGGCGGCAATGATGAGCCAGGGGATGATCCGGACCGGGAAGCAGAGCAGGAGCAGAAGCGTCACGGCAATGGGCTTCCGGAGTGTTACACCGAGCAGTGCAGCAGTTACAACAGCCAGAACAAAGGCCGGGTTCAATCCGGTTAACAGTGCAATGCCATATCCGATGCTGACACCGCTGAATATCACGGGGAAGAAATGCCCTCCGCGCAGTCCGGACTCGATGCAGACATTGGTCAGGAGCAGCTTTACCACACCGATGAGGATCAGAATCCACGGCGCAAAGGTCTGGTAGGCTCCGTTCAGGTACGAGATCTCCTCTTCGCCCGAGAACATGGTCAGCGGCAGCAGCGTTCCTGCGATGCCAAGAGCAAGACCTCCAAGAGCAGTACGCAGAATATGACTCTTTCCCTCAATGGCCGAAAATATCCTGCCAGCAGCATTCTTGCAGAACAGAAAAAAATAACCGAATACGCATCCCAGCAGTGCAAGGGGAACGCCCCAGAGACGCTCGCGCATGGTGATATCAGGCGCTTCAATGGATGGCATCCCGCCTCCGCCGCCAAAGAGGGAACGGAACAGAAGCATTACACCGAAGGCTGCCAGAACGGTCAGAATATTTGTGATGAAGACCGAGATCTTCGGAATGACCAGATCCTGGTTTTCATCTGTGCGCTTTTCCAGTGGAAGCGCCAGTCCGAATAAGGGTGAGAGGAATACGGCACCAAGCGCAGCAGAAACACCCATGCTGGCAAAGTCTTTGTCATCAGTCATCAGACGTTTTCTCCATGAACCCATCCAGTAGCAAAGCCAGGCTATGATTCCCGTAAGACCTGCTTCCGGGCCAACAGAAGCCCCGAGGATCAGCGGAAACAGAGCGGACACAACCAGAACCGGCATATGATCATAGGGATAGAAATGATCCTTCCTGATCTTGCCAAGTACTGTGCCCAGTTCCTCGGGATACACACCGAACCGGCGCTGGAAAATCCCGATGAGAATGCCGCCCGCCAGGCAGATGATTACCGGATAGAAGGGCACGCTCACTGCGTCCGGTATGACTTTCCACAAAAGCTCCCTTCCTGATTCACAGATGCGCAGGAATCCCCACACAATCGCACCTGTCACTGCCCCGGCAAAGAGGCAGAATAACAGACTCCATATTGTGTTCTTTTTCTTCTCTTTTCTCTGTTCAGTTACGAAAGACGTATCGTCTGTATTTGTCATCTCATTTACTCCAATACAAAAAGATTCTATTGACATTCTATGCAGAATAAGAAAAACGGACAATGACGAATTTTGCAATATGACAAGACGACAGCCTCCGTGTCATGTGTGGCAAAGGAACATTTGTTTCTTGGTAAAATAGACAATGTGTTTCAAAAACTGGTTCTGATCTTTGGGTGTATAGCTGTATTGACATCAATATTCCATAGAATATAATTTTTTTAGTTTCAGTCAATAGGAAATGTCTTATCAGATGTGACTGTCAGATTGTATAATAAGCTGATTCACTACAGACTATAGAATAGTTGTGAGGATATAATGATGGAACAGTCTTCAGAGAAATGCAGGCTTGATCAGGAAGTATTTCACCGTTTATATGATCTTCTTCCCTGTGGTATCTGTATCGCAGAGGCAGATGATTCCGGATCGGTTGTGTTTGTCAATCGTGAGATGGCTGCAATGTATGGCTGTGTGTCGGAACAGGCGTTTCTGACACTTATTGGCGGGACAATCTTCGGGCTTTCGATTGAAGATGATCTTCCGATTCCCGTAAGCCGGAAGGAAGGTACCGGGTCTGAACTGTTCCGCTTTTCCTATTATACTGCGGACCGTCATATGCGTGCTGCGGACGGTCTGTTCAGGGTGATTGCTGAAAAAGGGAAAACTTATCTTCTGCTGCAGGTCATGAACTGGCAGACGCAGATGCAGAGCCGGGTTTCTGATGCACTCACCGGTTTGCCGGGTGTTACGGTATTTTATAAGCAGGCACTCGATCTTGCGAGAAGCAAAGCCGGAGAAGGGAGCTTTGCGCAGTATTGCCCGGTCTGGTTTAATATCGCAAATTTCCGTGGATTCAACCGGGAATATGGGATTGCGGCGGGGAACCGATGTCTTGTGCATACTGCAGATGTTTTGAGAAAGACTTTTCCGGATGGGCTTTTCAGCCGGACAGATGCAGACAATTTCATGGGACTGCTTGCCAGAGAGGATCTGGAGGAAAAAATTGATGAGGTATGTGCTGCGGTAAATCTGTATATGGGAAAACGCAGCTGTTCCCTGAAGGCAGGTATCGTAAAGTATGACAGGGTGGTTTCTTCTGATGTGATCCGGCATTCATTTGATATGGCAAGGATTGCATGCGAAAGTATCAAGAATGACGGGGAGCATTCCTATGCTGTTTTTCGCAGGGAAATGCGGGAAAAGCTGGAGATGCGCCAGTTTATTCTGGATCACCTTGACCAGGCTCTGGAAGAGGGGTATATAAAGATCTTTTATCAGCCGGTTGTCCGGACGCTGTCAGGAAAGGTCTGTTCGTTTGAGGCTCTTGCCCGATGGGAGGACCCTCAGAAGGGTATGATTTCCCCTGCGGTGTTTGTGCCTGTCCTGGAGAGGGCCAGACGGATCGGACGTCTTGATCAGTACATGATAGAGCATGTTGTGCTGTCTTTGCATAATCTTCTGGCGAGCGGTGTGCATGTTGTTCCGGTGTCATTGAATCTCTCCCAGCTGGATTTTGATCTGATTCAGCCTTTGAAATGTCTGAACCAGGCGTGCGAACGGTATCAGGTTCCTCATAGCTTCCTCTACATTGAGATCACAGAGACGGTTGTTGCTGAAAACAGGGAGAGGATGGCAGCAATCATCCGTAACTTCCAGGATGCGGGATATCAGGTCTGGCTGGATGATTTTGGATCTGATTATTCGTCACTAAAGTCTCTGAACAGATTTTCATTCAACCTGATCAAGATGGATATGGAGTTTTTCAGGTACTTTGATGAACGAAGCAGATCGATTGTCACCAGCATCGTGACTATGGCGAAGCGTCTGGGCATGCATACGCTTGCGGAAGGAGTGGAGACAAGGGAACAGGCGGATTTCCTGAAAGAGATCGGCTGTGAGCGGATTCAGGGCTATTACTATAGCCGGCCGGTGCAGGGATCTGTGGTCCGGAGTACCATGGGTGAAAGAAACCTGCAGATAGAGAGTACTCTGGAGGAATCGATGTATGGGAAGGCAGGGCTGGAGGATCTTGTTACGAGCGAGCCCGGAGCTCTGGTTCTCTTCGAGAATCATACGCTGCGGATTCTGTCCTGTAATGACGCATTCCGGCACGAGCTGGAATCTGCGGGTATTGACAGTGAGCTGGAGGTATCGCGGACAGTAAGTGAAAGGACGCAGCTGCACTATCAAAAGCTGCTGCTGTACCTGAATCATGTATATGATGGAGAGGCGCAGCCGTTTGTTCTTGTGGTAAATGGTAATTACATGCGGATTCAGGCTTCCTTTGTGTCGGGCATCCAGAACTGCTGGGTGGCCCGGGTACATATTCTGAACGTCAGTCTGAACCAGGATACAGATAAAATCCGGAGAGATGACTATGCAATCCGGAACATGGCATTGCTGTTTGATGGCATCTATTTTCTGAACCTCGCAGAGGATGTGATCGAGGTAGATGCATGTACCCATCCCAAGGTTTCGCCGGGAACCGTTTTTCATGGAATACGTGATTCTTTTGTATCCTATTGTGGGGAATTGATACATTTAGAGGATCAGGAGCGCTTTCTGGATTTCATAGATGAGGACCATCTGCTTTCGCGTGCTGCATCTTCAGAACGCGGATTTCTGTCGGAGGCATTTCGGGTCCGCAGGGAGAGAAGAAACATATGCGGCAGAGAGCGGTGTGATGAAGGCGTTCATCCGTTTCGCCGGCATTCCTCTGTTCTGGAAGGACTGACAGGGCAGATATATTGGTATCAATGATGAGATGCGGGCTTTTCTCGGCAGACGCACAAAAAGTGAGGTGATTGGAAAGACAGCAGGTGATCTTGGTCTGTTTGTGGATCCTGAGGATCTGAAAACGGAGAATGAGAGAGCCCTGAAAAGCGGTGAGGTTATTCGTTTCAGCCCGCTGATGGTTTCTGATGGTATCAGCCGTCGTGTGCCGGTAACGGAATTTCCCTGGTATCACGGGAATCAGATTTACGGGACAGCGGGATGGATCCATATCGGGGAGGGATTAAAAGAGCAGTCCTTTATCACTGATTCGAATACCGGATTTCTGGATGAATATGGAGGTCTGCTTGCTGGAAGTGCTTATGCCGATGCATATCAGAGAAGTGGGCAGGAATATTTTGCGGTTTATCTTGCTCTTCGTAGTGCTGACAGTGTGAACCATGTTTTCGGGAACGCTTTTTTTGATAAAATTGTTTCAGCAGCTGCTGACAGATTGCGTCAGGGCGGATTCCCGGAGGGAACCACGATTGTGCACCTGCAAGGCTTTCGCTTTCTGATGATTGGTATGGAGAAGCATGGCGGAGTTTTACTCGATGCTGTAAAAGTGTTTCAGCGTACAATGCAGAATCTCCGTGAGATTGATGGTGTGGAATGCTATCTGAAGGTAGATTGTTCGATGGCCTCAGGGTCAGAGGCGGAGGGGTTCGCCGATCTTCTCCGGATCCTGGAGGAACGGATGCATCGGGGCGGACAGAATATGGAGAAGATGGAAGAATACCATGCCATGCATCACAATCTGATGGTTTCTCCGGAACTGCTGGACACGTCTCCGGAACGAATCATGCTGATAGATCCGGAGAATAACGATATACTCTTCATGAACAAAGCTATGAAGCGGGATCTGAATCTGCCGGATAATTACAGCGAAAGTGGAGAAAAATGCTACACTCTGCTGAATGGCCGGAATACTCCCTGTACATTCTGTCAGAACAGTACGATGTGCTTCAACCTGGTTAAATCCGGGCGCGCAAGGTTTCATGCAAACGGTAGTGCTTATGTCACAAGGGAGATCATGATCCGATGGAAGGGCAGGATGGCGCGTATGGTTATCGGTATACTGGACGAAGCGTATTCTGATGTCTCCTCTGCCCGGGACCTTCTGAATGATGAGCTGTGGGCGAACCAGTCCATCACATCAGGCATGGAGGAAAAGAATCCGTCGACAGGTATCCAGAAGACGGTCAGCCAGATTGCATGGAACCTTCAGGCGGAGCGTTTTCTGGTTTTTGAGGAACGTAGTAACGGTACAGTGTGCTGTACCTATGAGTGGTGCATCGAGGGAAAGCCGTCGCTTAAGGAAGAACTGCAGAGCGTACTGATAGAGAAACTGAAACCGTTATACCGGATGTTTGAGACAAATAAAATGGTTATGATACCAGATTACGAGGCGTTCTGTGGGGAACATCCGGATTTCTGGCTGCCCGTTGATGATATCCGGAATGTCGTATCCGGGCATTTTATGATATCAGGAAGATCTACCGGATTTACGCTGGTGCTGAATGCATTTGAAGAGACCTTCCATCAGAAGAGCATCGTACTGGCCACGCTGACGGATTTTCTGGCAGTGATGATTCAGAACCGTAAAAATATTGAGGAGGCGTTGGAACAAAGCATGCGGGACCCGATGACCGGGGTTCTGAATCGCGCAGGGCTGACAAGATATCTGCAGCGCCAGTCTCAGGAGGAGAGTGTCGCTGTGATCAGCGGGGACATCAACGGTCTGAAGGCGATGAACGACCATCACGGACATCTTGCCGGTGACAGGCTGATCCGCAGCATTACAGCGATTCTTGTCCGCTTCTCAGATGTGGATCATGTATTCCGTGTGGGTGGTGACGAGTTTCTGATGATCCGGGAAGGCATGGATGATGCGGGTGTACGTGAGCTGATCCGGCAGATCAAGGATACCTGTCGGACGAAGGGGCTGAGCATAGCCCTTGGTTATACCATTCACAGGGGGAAACTGGATGATATTGATGCGGTTGTAAGGCAGGCCGATCAGGCTATGTACGATGATAAGGGGCATTTTTATCACAGAAGAAGAACGGATTAAGATGTGACAAGATGACAGCCTCCTCTTCACATGTGTGACAGGGAGGCTGTTGCTGTATCATGCAGGTTATCAGGATCTGACTGAAGCCGGTGATGGCTGCGCAGAACGCTTTCTTCCGTTCAGGGAAATCAGCACGAGCATATGGACTCCAGATGTTTATTCTATTTGTATTGATTTTATCACGAAGCGGCTTTTTGCAGGCGCATGATATCAGAGAAAGAGAGAATTTACAATGAAATAATCGGCTGCTTTTCTGGTTATTCAGGGCGTAGTTTTATTCTTGACAATACCTCTAATTAGTGATAATGTCTGCTTATAGAAAAGAAGCATGAATTTTTTCTGGAAGCATAAATTTATTCTAATAGATAGAGATCACAGGTAATAATCAGATCATTCTGAAAAAGAGAGGAAATATAATCAATAAATGAAAAGACAGGTTATTTATCAGACAAAAGGGCAGAGGGCAGTTGATGGTGCTGGCGTGCACCTGGTACGGGTCCTGGGAAATGAGACAACGGACATTTATGATCCCTTCCTGATGCTGGACGCTTTTGATTCGTCCAATCCGAGAGATTACGAAGCGGGATTTCCGATGCATCCGCATCGCGGCATTGAGACAATCACTTTTATCAGCAAAGGGCAGATGCTTCACAGGGATCATCTGGGTACAGAGGCGACCGTAGTCGGTGGAGAGGCACAGTGGCTGACAGCCGGATCAGGCGCGGAACATGAGGAGATGCCGAGCGGAGACAGAATGCTTGGTACACAGTTATGGCTGAATATTCCGGCTAAAGACAAAATGAAAGCGGACCCCGCTTATCACAGCATCACAAATGACGAGATTCAGGAGTTTCCGTTAAATGGAGGCGTACTTCGTCTGGTGACCGGCAAATATAAGGATACCGAAGGCTGGCAGGGGAAATATGTACCGGTAGATTTCTATGATATTCATCTGGAACCTGGTGCAAGGGTAGAGGTGCCGGTCAGAGAGGGCTGGACCGCATTTCTGTTTACACTTGTCGGGGATGTGAAGGCGGGAGAGACTGCCGTCAGTGAAAAAACAGCGGCAAAGCTTGGTGACGGTGACAGTGTCATCCTGCAGACAGGCGACCAGGGAGCGGAAATTCTTCTGTACAGTGCACCGCGACTGGATGAGCCTGTTGCATGGTATGGGCCAATCGTGATGAATACACGGGAAGAACTGGTTGAGGCGTTTTCTGAGCTGCAGGACGGGACTTTTATTAAAAAGACTGCGGAATATGATTCTGAATGATAAGCAGGAGAGGAAAAGATGGAACTTACATCACAGGATTCGCTGATTGTGATCGGACTGCATCGGATCGTCAATGATATGGACCGACGTACGAAGCAGATCTGCAAAAGGTATGACTTGACACTGGGGCAATTCGCGGTGCTGGAGGCTCTCAAGAGCAAGGGCCCCCTGACTGTAGGAGAGGTGAAGGATCTTGTACTCAGTACAGATGGTACCATTCCGGTCATCACAGGCAATCTTGAGAAGATGGGTTATATCATCAGGACGCAGGATGAAACGGACAAGCGCAGATTTATCCTTACACTTACCGATCAGGGCCGGATGCTGATCAATCGGGTTTATCCCGAAAACAGCGAAATGCTAGCCGGACTTCTCTCAGTGCTGAGCAGAGAAGAGAAGGAGCAGGTTAGTCTTCTGATCAGAGAATACAAAAAAGCAAACATGAAATGATTTTTGCCACTATATTTTTGAAGAAAAAGCAGGTAGAATCCCTGGAAAAATTATTTTTGAATGAAACGGAGGACAAGATATGTCGATTACTGAAGCATTAGCAAAGAGAAGAACCATTTAACCAGCTGAACAAGGAACTCCCGGTATCTGTTGATAGGATCACAGAGACTGTCAAGGAGGTGACGGAACTCGTTCCGGATGCCTTCAACATGAAGAGCGCACGGGCAGTTGTTGTGACTGGCGAGAAGCAGGACGAGCTCTGGGACAAAATCTACGATGCCTTTGGCGGAAAGGTTGCACGTGAGAAGATTGACGGATTCAAGGCGGCGGCCGGAACGATCCTTTATTTTTACGATGAGGATGTTGTGAAAGCGCTTCAGGAGAAATTTCCATTGTATGCAGCTAACTTCCCTGTCTGGGCGAATCAGGCAAACGGCATGCTGCAGATCAATATCTGGACGGCACTCCGCGAGCTGGGAGTCGGCGCAAATCTGCAGCACTACAATCCGGTGATTGATGATACGGTGAAGTCCCTGTTTGATCTGCCACAGAACTGGAAGCTCATCGCCCAGATGCCTTTTGGAGGCATTGCTGCGGAGCCAGCTGCAAAAGAAGAGGAGGATATTTCGAAGAGAGTGCTCGTTTTTGATTAATTAATCAGGCTCCTTATCACATCAATAGCTGACGCCTTACTTCTCATAGGAAACCGCAGAGGTTCTATTTGGGAGGTAAGGCGTTATGTCGTATTGCCGGACAAAGTGAATGAAATGCTCCTGACTGTGGGAGATGAAGCTGTTTTTCTTCCAGATGATGCCAAAACGATTGGTTGCCTTGGGTTTCAGTGGGATCTGACGAAAATCCCTGGGATTTACCGGAACTGTTGAATACAGAAAAGCTCCACATTTGCCACCGCGCACAAAATTCAGTGTCGTATAGACCTGGCTGCAGTACATGCAGATGTCCGGTTTTAAGCCAACTGCGGAATATGTAGTAAAAAGAGCTATATTTTCATCAGGAAAGGATATAAGTTGTGACAGAAAGCCGGGTGCTCTGTCACGGTGAAGTGATGCCGTGACAAGGTGCCTGGCTTTCTGTCACAGTAAAGTGTGATTAAGGCTGGCTATTAGTTATCCTAAACGGAAGTAAAATGGACAGATATATGATAAATAATTGCTTGATAACTGATAAAATGATAAAATATGGATAAAGATGGAGCGGTGTAAAATATGATTTTTCAGAAGGGAGGCAACTATGAAGATTGAAGCCCTGAAGCAGGCAAAGCTTGAGAAAGGATATTCCTATGAAGAACTCTCCCGGCTTTCCGGTGTACCTGTCAGCACAATACAGAAGATTTTCAATGGAATTACGAAGGCGCCGAGATATCGGACACTTCAGGCATTGGAACAGGTTCTGTTAGAAAAGAATGATCAGATCGACGAAGGAATTCGTTGCGATTCAATGCATGGCAGTCAGAATATAACCGTCAGAGAGGGAGCACCAGCCTATGGCGCGTGGGAGCGTCCGGGTAAGTATACGATTGAGAATTATCTGAATCTTCCCGATGACAGAAGAGCAGAACTGATTGATGGTGTTTTTTATGATATGTCTGCGCCAAAGCTGATTCATCAGGCTATTGAGGGTGAATTATTTATGGCATTCCGAAATTTTGTGGATACAAATCAGGGGTCCTGCAAGGTGTTTATTCCGCCCTGTGGTGTTCAGCTTGATCAGGATGATAAGACCGTTGTGGAACCGGATCTTGTTGTGGTTTGTGACAGCAGTAAATTGTCAGATCGCTTTGTAGTAGGAGCTCCGGACCTGATCATCGAGGTGTTGTCACCGTCCACCAGACGGAAGGATATGTATCTGAAGACACAAAAGTATGAAGCTACCGGTGTCCGGGAATACTGGATGGTTGACATTGATTCCAGGAGAGTGATCGTCTACGTTTTCGCGGATCCCTCAACCCCTGTTATCTATGGTTTTGATGATTGTGTTCCTGTAGCAATTTGGGATGGTAAATGTCAGATCGATATGAGAAACATCTGGAAGGCTGTTCAATATCTTGTGAAATGAGAAATTATTTGATTTTTTACAAACAAAAGGAAGGAAATCATATGAGAGAGAGTTATGTAATATAGAACCAGGTGTGACAGAGGGTCAGACACTTTGCTGAGGTAAAGTTCTGCCACAACAAGGAGCCTGCCCCCTTGTCATATCGATCAGTCCTTGGGGCGAAGGTAGAATTTTCCGAGAATCTCTTTTGTTGCGATGCAGTTGACAAAGGCCTGTTCGTCCATGGCGTGTACTTTTTTCTCAATGTTTTCAGCCATAGGAGCATCTATGACCGAATAGACTACATATTTCTTCTGCCCCTGATAGCTGCCCCGTCCTTCGAGAATCGTTGCGCCGTGCCGGCTCAGGTCGTAGATCATATGGCTGACCTTTTCTGGCTCCGTCGTGACGACGAATAATGTCACCTGCTGGTAATTACGGTACAGGAAGTGAAGTGTCTGGGTGGAGGCAAACTGGAATATGATAGAATACAGTGCCTTGTTCCAGCCGAACAGAAGACCTGCCAGTACCAGGATGACAACGTTGATGCCAAGAATGATATTAAAGGAATCTTTTCCGCTTTTCTGTGAGAGATAAATAGAGATGAAATCGGTTCCGCCGCTTGTGGCGTCCACAGAAAGGCACAAACCGATTGCTACGCCATTGATGATTCCGCCGAAAATACTGATCAGAAGCACGTCATTTGTCAGTACAATGTGTGGAATGATATCTACCAGTACGCTGCTCAGGAGAATCATAAGCAGGGAATAGCCGGTGAATTTTCTGCCAATATAGCGGAAACCAATGTAAACGGGTATGCTGTTCAGGATGACATTCACCAGTGTATAGGAGATTTTGATAGAGAAGAACTTTTCGAATACACCCTGAATCAGAATCGTCAGTCCTGTTGCGCCGCCCGGATACAGTCCACCGTTCTTCACCAGAATACGGATATTCAGCGCCATGATGGTTGCAGCAATGCAGACCACCGCCAGCCGATAGGCATCACTATGCGTTCGTCGGTTCATATGCGTCCTCCCTCTGTCTTCTGATGGGAAATTTCATCAACATGAAAAAACTTCCCTTGTGTGCAGGTATAATCGGGTTTGTACTAATTGCATTTCAAAGATATGTTGTATTTCAAAGATATGATACCGAAATCAACAGGTAAGTGTTTAAGACAATTCCATGAATGTAGATTTATCGGCTCTGACATTATTATATCTAAAAAAGGCTGAAAAATCAGTATTTGCGCCGTATTGTTACATAGAAATTCAGTTTGTACTGAATATCCGGCTTTCTGCCAGGTCCTTTGCGAGCCGGCGGGCGTCACGGCGGATTTCCGATTCACTTTTTGTGTCATTTCCATGAAGGAAACCCCAGAAGCCCAGCACAAAGAAGGAATTCAGCTGCTTCTGGTCATATTTTGCCGGTGCATGATTTCCAAGATTCATCTCCAGATCTTCCATATGAGAGATAAAAACGTGATAGTAAATCGCCATCAGATCCGGATCTTCTGTCAGGGAGATTCCCTTATATTTTCTGGTTTCCTCATAGATCGTATCGATCAGATTTTCCAATGTCCGGACAAAATTATTGTCCGGGTTTTTTTGTTTCTGCATTGCCCTAAAGCTTTCCGATATATTCTGAATCATCTCATCCATGCAGTCCAGCAGAAGATCGTATTTGTCATCATAATGGTTGTAAAAGGTCACCCGGCCGGTATTTGATCTGTCGCAGATTTCCTTGACGGTGATCTTCTTGTATGGCTTTTCTTTCATCAGTTCCAGAAGTGTGTCCCGCAGGTATTTTCTGGTTTTCAGAATTCTTTTATCCATGAATGCAATGTCTCCTAATACATGATGTTATGATCTGCGATTTATAGATACAGGATTCAAAATATATATCGATAAGATTACAGACATACAGTGATGCTCTCGTATCTGCACTCTGTTTCAGAGTACTCTTATTATACACGTGTATCGATAAATAAACAACATATCATAAATTACTTTTGTGTTCACATACTGCTTTGTGTGCACGTAGAATGGAGAGCTGTATGAAAATCGTTTTTATCGTTCCGACAACGGGACTTCGTCGTTTTCCCCCGTATCGCTGGGGTGGAAAAATATATGGACAGAGCAATTCTATTACCGGTCCGCTGATTCTGGGAGGCATCCTGAAGCGGGCAGGGCATCAGGTTGAGGCATATGAAGAGCTGAATGCGGGCGTCCCATACAAGAGACTGCTCAGGGACACAGATGTATTCTGCATTTCCTGCATGACGTCAAATGCGCCTCGCGGGTATGAGCTTGCTGACATGATCCATCAGAAAATACGGCGCAAGGGTCATTATGGGAGGTATGCATCCGACGTGGATGCCTGAGGAGGCGGCACAGTACGCTGATCAGGTGATCGTTGGTGAAGGAGAGAAGGTGATTCTCGATGTGGTTGAGGGCCGGATAAAGGATAAGATCGTTCAGGGCATTGCACTGACGGATCTGGATGAAGCTCCTTTCCCGGACTATTCGATTCTGAAGACACCCTGCGAGGCTGCCAATGTCATCTCTACCAGAGGATGTCCCTTCCGGTGTACCTTCTGCACGACATCGCGGATGTTTGCGCCCTACAGGCAGAGAAGTATCGACAATGTCATCGCGGAAATCCGTATGTACAAGGACATGGGATTTAAGTATCTGAATTTTGAGGATGATAATTTTACTGCAGATAAGGAAAGGGCCAAGGAGATCTGCCGACGCATGATCCGGGAGGGACTGACCTTTAAGGAGAGCTTCTTCTTTGGCAGAACGGACCTGGCTGATGATGAGGAGCTGCTGCAGCTGCTGCATGACGCGCATCTGACCCGTGTGCTGATTGGTATTGAATCGCTGAACCAGAAGGCTCTGAACAGTATTCACAAAGGTCAGAACATTGAAAATATCAGGCGTGCCGGAAAAGCATGTGAGAAATACCATATCCGCGTGATCGCAAGTATTGTACTGGGACTGGACGAGGACACCAGGGAGGATATGGACCGAAGCATTGCATTTGCAAAATCCATACATGCCTATCAGCTGCAGCCGGCCATCCTGACACCCTATCCCGGAACACCGGTGTATGAGCAATTCAAGAAGGACAACAGGATGATCACGGACAAGTGGGACCGGTTTGATATGATGAATGTCACCTTCCGGCCGAAAAATATGACACCCTGGGAACTTCAGGAAGAATTTTATCACGCGGCAAAAACGTTTTATCAGTTCTCCGACGCAAAGATCATTGGACAGCTGTATGGAAAGGAATATGGCCGGCGCCGCTGGGGGCTGGCTCTGATGGCAAACCTTGGCGTGTGGGGAGCGCATGTAGCGTCCCGTATCGGAAAAGGTTCTGTGTACTATGATCTGAGACACTTTAAAGATGATAAAGGTGCACAAAAAATAGAAGCACAAAAAATAGATGCACAAAAAACAGATGCGCAAAATAAAGATTCACAGAATAAAGATGCTCAAACCGAATATTCCTCAGGTCACAGACACAGACACCAGCCACAGGGAGCCTGATCATTTCCTGCTGAATTTTTTGCTATAGGTTTCCGCTTTTTCTGGCAGGTTTTTCATTTGTTTATATTTCTCTTATACACTGCACGTTTCTTGTGCAGTGTATATTTTTTTTATTTTATGCGTTGCAAAATGCATGATAAAGAATCTGGGCAAGGATAACGGCAATCACGCCAAGAAGTACACTGAGAACGGCGTAACAGATGCCGATTGCTGCGTTTCCGTTCCTTAGCAGATCGGATGTTTCCAGAGCGAAGGAGGAGAATGTGGTGAAGCCTCCGCAGATCCCAACCTTCAGGAACAGAACAAGGTTGGGATTGAGTGTTTTGTTCCTGGCAGCGGCGGCGACGACCAGCCCGATTACGAAAGAGCCGATGATGTTGATGAGAAAGGTCTTAATCGGAAAGAGGATATTTTCCCTCACCGGAACGAGCCCGATCAGATAGCGGAGCACAGAACCGAGAAAACCTCCCATACCGACAGCGAGACATGCAATCATAGATATCCTTTCTTCAGAAGTCATCAGCACACAGGGCGGTTACGGGAGACCTCATTCCCTTATTTGAGAGAACAATAGCACAAATCAGGATTGAAAGAAAGTGGTGTGGACTTTTGGCAAGAAAACAATATCATAACGCTCTGTACAGGGATAGAATGTATGGCGTGGTATCATATCAAATTACCATAGAAAAGCGTCATACATCATGAGAAAGACTGTGTCCTGGCATAGCCGGGGCCTGTACACGGATGGCTTAGAGCAAGCGAGGATAGAAAATGGTACTGAAGCTGGTGGAGAGCCTGGTCGCCCTCCTTCTGATGGGAATCGCCGGATTCATTGCGGTGCGGAGCGGACTTGTAAAGAGTGAGGACAGCAAGGTCCTGTCAAAACTGGTTGTATATCTGCTGACGCCATGCATGCTGATTCATGCCTGTGAGGCAGAAATTTCCGCAGATGAGAGGCAGAGCTTCCTCTTTGCCCTTGTTGTCTCGGCGATTCTTCAGGTGCTGATGGTTCTGCTGGCTGCTTTTCTGCGGCGTCCCATGCACCTGGATGCAGTGGAAGAGACCTCAATGGTGTATACAAACTGTGGTAATCTGATCCTTCCGCTGATTCAGATGGCCTATGGAGATCAGATGGTATACCTGGCAATTCCGTATCAGATTACCTTTAACGTGCTGCTCTGGACGCACTGTATTTCCCGTTTGTGTGGTCAGAAGAAATATTCCCTGAAAAGTGTGGTATGTAACCCGAATATTATCGCGATTGCCGTTGGTTCCGTCATGATTTTCTGTGGTCTGCACCTGCCGGAGGTGGCCGATTCTGCTGTGGGTGCGCTTGGCAACATGGTGGGCCCGGGGTCGATGCTTGTGATCGGTATGGTGGTTGCCGGCAGCAGCCTCAAAACGGTGTTTTCCATGAAGCGTGCCTATCTGGTATCTTTATTCCGCCTGATCATATTCCCGCTTGTCTGCATCGGAATTCTGTATGTGATCGTGCATATTGCCGGCCTCAGTCTTTACACAGACGCGGCAGAAATTGTGCTGCTGGCAGCGGCGGCACCGGCAGGCTCGACGATCCCGCAGCTTTCTGTCGTATATGGCCAGGATTCTCTCAAGGCAGGCGCAATCAATATTCTCAGTACGCTCTTATGTGTGCTGACGCTCCCGCTGATGGTGATGGTGTTCAGAAGCATTATCTGAGGAACAAGGCGGAAACACGGCTGAGACTCTGCAAGAGAGGCAGAAGCTCCAACTGCCTGACTGCCGGGAACCGCCCGGCAGAATACATCAGCGTTTCCGGATCATGCGCAGAATTTCCCGTGGTTTTGGGGCATTTCCATACAGGAGGACGCCGACACGGTAGATTCTGGCGGCAAGCACACCGACTCCGACGACGGAAACCGCAAGAACCACAATTGAGATCGCGATCTGATATGTGGGCACGGTGCTCATGGCAATCCTCGTGAACATAGCCATTGGCGAGGTAAAGGGTATGAATGAGCACACAATGACCGGTGTAGTATCCACATTGCCGCTGCTCATTGCAGTGACGACTACGATAAATGCGATGACAAACAGGAAGGTGATCGGCATAATGGCAGTATTGATGTCTTCAAGCCGGGAAACGGTCGATCCTACAGCACCATAGAGAAATGCGTAGATCAGAAATCCCAGAATAAAGAACAGCAGCATGTATAGGAGCAGATACAGCGGCATGTCAAAGACAGACATCATGACGGTATTTTCCTCCCAGTCTGCGCGGGTAATCTGGAAAAGCAGGAAGGCAGTGCCGAAGATGCAGGACAGCTGGATGAGACCGGCAAGGCAGGCGGCCAATACCTTTCCGAACATCATGCTGACAGGGTCGGCACTTGTAATCAGGAGCTCCATGGCCCGGGAACTCTTCTCTGTAGCTACGCTGGTGCTGACCATCTGACCATAAAGCAGGATTACCATGTAGAGTGCAAAGATCATGATATAGGTGTAGAAGAAATTCTTTGTCTGGTCTTTGCCCGTTTTTTCCACGTCGTGTGTCACTGCAACAGAGAGAATGCTGCCTGCCTGTTCCGGGCTGAGTCCGCTGTCTGTCAGGGCGTTTGTCTGTGCGATCGTCCGGAGAACGGCATCGGCTGTCTCTGTATTGCTGTCGTACAGAGAAAGATTCTTGACGAAATATGTATAATCCGTGTCACTGTGAAGCAGAAAACCGACGTCTGCGGTTTCGTTCATGATCTGTCTGCGGATCTCCTTCTCACCCTTATCAGTCACCTTCACCTGATAGTCAGGAAATGCCTGCGAAAAGGCTGTCTCTGCCACCTGCGTCAGGGATGGGTCATCAGAAGCAATCAGCATTGTCTTCCGTTCTTCTTTGCTGTTATCTGTGCTTTCCAGGGCAGATCCGTTATCAGTGGTTTTCAGAGCTGACGTGATCCGCGGAAAAAACATCACGATAGCCAGAAGAATCATGAGGCCGATTGTGGTACCGACAAAGAGCTTGTTCTTGAAATAATTTCTGATCTCGAAATTGAAAATCGTCCTGAATTGCTTCATGGCTTTCCTCCTTCAGACCTGATCTTTGGTGTACTGTACAAAAATGTCCTGCAGAGAAGGCTCAAAAATGCGGATTTCTTCGACAGGCCATCGCTCTGTAATCAGACACATCTCCTTCTGACAGTTCTGTGGAGCCTGCAGGGCAATCCGCAGGGCTCCATCGTCCATACGGCTGGCCCGGCTGCCATAAACGCGCAGGATATCCTCCTGCATGGGGGATCGCACAACGAGTGCATTTCCCGCATGTGCGCGCCTGATTTCCCGCAGATTTCCCTTCAGCACGATTTTTCCGCCGTTCAGTATGGCGATTTCATTACAGAACTCCTCGATGTAGTTCATCTGATGGCTGGAGAACAGGACAATTTTTCCTTTTTCAATTTCCTCCCGCACTACTTCTTTCAGAAGCTCTGCATTTACAGGGTCCAGCCCGGAAAAAGGCTCGTCCAGAATGATGATGTCCGGGTCATGAACAACTGCCGTAATGAGCTGGATCTTCTGCTGGTTTCCCTTGGAGAGGGTATCCAGTCGTTTGTTGCGGTACTCTGCCATACCAAGACGGTTCAGCCACTGGCTGATGGCGGTAACTGCATCTGCACGGGGCATACCCTTCAATTCTGCAAAATATACCAGCTGGTCCAGAATGACCTTTTTGGGGTACAGGCCGCGCTCCTCCGGAAGATATCCGATCCGTGTCTTCCTGTAATCGAGAGGTTTTCCATCCAGCAGAATTTCTCCGCGATCGGGTTCAAACACGTTCATCAGAATCCGGATGGTTGTTGTCTTTCCGGCACCGTTTCTTCCAAGAAGTCCGACTGCGTGACCGCTTTCGGCATGCAGGCTGATACCCTTGAGTACCTCATGTACTCCGAAGCTTTTATACAGCTCCCTCAGTTCCAGTTGCATTCGTTTTCTCCTCCTCCCGATCAGTTGGCTTGTATGTGCGCTTGTTTTGAGAAGCTTACCGTCTATAATTTTACCATAGGTGATAGAATGGCAGGAAGAAGTATTGTAAGACCAGGCTGCATTTCATATGGGCTTTACATGCAGAGCAAATGGTACTTTATGAAAAGATTACATACAATCTGCTCAGGATGTGATAAACTCATAGCGTTCGTTTACTTTTGATATTAAAAAGATTCTGCTATCTGTCATAAGGTGGCTGCCTGGATGCGGTTATCCGGATTTATGCTTTTAAATCCGGGAGAATGCTGTTGATAGCTTTAAATATCCGGGAGAATGCTGTTGATAGCTTTTAATATCCAGGAGAATACTGTTGATAATCAGATGAACTGCTTTGGAAAAAAATTTCCATGAACAATAGCGGTATTTTGGAAGGAAGGTACAAAATGGATCAGATTCATACAGATGAAGAACAGCTCAGGACTGTTGTGGAAGATGCGGTAGATGCATCTGTTTCCCGTGCGTTTAAGAAATATGGCGGCGCAGGGAAGCGGAGAGGAATCGGGATCAAGGGCGTGATCGTAATTGTGGTCCTGGTCCTTGCTGCAGTATTCGGTTTGAAGTTTTATTTTTCCTGGCAGGCCAATCACAAGCAGGTAAAACCGGTGGAGGACCATGACCTTACGCTGGAGAATACCGGTATTTTCGGATTCAAGGCCGCCGATTTTGAAAAGCCGATTCTGGGACTGGCGCAGCAGCAGAAGCTCCTGATCGTAGAGGAGCGCGATGCTTCGGTGAACACGACGATTACGGATACCGGACTCTTTAACTGGGCGATCTTTAACAAGTCCCAGCTGCTCACCATTCACGGCACCGGAGAATATACCATTGATCTGACGGAGATCACTGCTGATGATATTTCACTGGATGAAGATACATACCAGGTCACGATCCGGATTCCGCATGCCGAGCTGCATTCTGTCGTCTTCGATCCGGACAAGACAGAGGTCGGAGATACCTCAAGAGGCTGGCTGGCCTTTGGGGATATCAAGCTGACTGCCGAGCAGAACAAGGAATTCGAAGCAGAGGCTGTGGATAAGCTCACGGACAGCCTGAGCGCAGAGGGACCCCTGAAGCAGGCTGATGACTTCGCAAGAATGCAGGCTTACGAGACCTACGAGCCGATCATAGAGAAGGTCTCTCCGGCCTATAAGGTGAAAATCGAGCTGCAGGACACATCTGAAGAAGCTGTTAATGCATCTTCCGGCTCTGTCAGCGCTTCATCTGTTGCTGCTGCATCCTGATGATGATCAGGGATTAAGTGGCTGATATTGCCTTGCAGAAGGCAGATGTGATACTGTTTTATCATACAGTATGGCATGAGCGGGGACAATTATTGTATGATTGGGACCATTCATTTCTGGGTTAGAGAAGAGGAGAAAAACGATGGCTGTTATTCTGAAGGCTGCGTTAGAAGAGAATGTTGCTGAAACACAGGAAAAATATGTAAAAGAGGCACCGGAATCATTGCAGGATAAAGTGCGTATGATGCTGAAGATATTTGGCAGCGGTGATTCTGAACAGGCGGAGAAGCTATGCAAGGAGATCCTGCAGGAGAAGCCGGATTATCCGTATGTACAGACCATTTACGGCGTTATTCAGTTTGAAAAGGGAAAGTTTGCGGAGGCAGAGGACATATTCAAAAAGGTCATGCAGTTACATCCGGATTTCGAGGAGGCGCATATCCAGTTTGCAAAGGTCTGTCATGCCCAGAAGAAATATAAAGAAGCTGCGGATGCGTTTGAGGATATCCTTCCTCTGAAGGAATATCAGCCAATGGTTTATTCGGCCTACGGTGATGTTCTGGAGAATCTGGGCATGAAGAAGAAGGCCCTCAAGGCTTTCCGGGAAGATATTCTACAGTATGACAAGGAAAAATTCGTGCCCCATGAGCAGTGGCTGGATGGTGTATTTCAGAGGACCCTGGAGCTGGAGGTATCCATGGACCAGGATCTGTTTCTAAAGGACCTGGAGGATTATAAGGATTTCCTGAGGCATGCACAGCATCTGGAAAAATATCAGGCATATCTGGCAGATCTGATCGTTGTGATGAGTATGGAGCTGGAGAAAAAGTGGCTCCGGAATCCCTTCCTCGAATTTGTGACCTTTGTCTCAAGGCTGGGCATCATGCAGGGAAAATATCAGGAGACGATCAGCAGTGCCTACATTTCTGTGGAATCCTGGAACATGCGCGAGGATGGAAGAATTTCGCAGCTGCTGGAGGATTTTGTCAATAACGTGTACTCAGAGCAGAATCTGGAGGAGTTAGAGGATTCCTCAGATCCATACGTCGCAAATGGCATCCGGATCAATGCGCGGAGTTTGTGCTGGCAGGTGATACAGTATGTCCCACAGCATGAGGATGAGATTTCCTACTTCCAGATGCATTACCCCCAGAGCTATCTGGTTGTGGCAGAGCAGATCGGACGCGCGCGGAAGGATGCTGCAGCCTATGAGGACGAGCTTCTGCATGACATTCAGGTCTATGCAGATATGGATGACATTGATGCAGATGATCTTCGTGGGAGGCTTATGGATTCCTATCAGGAAATGATGAAAAAGCAGGCAGGTCTCATGGGACAGACGGGAACCTATCGCCGGAACGGAAGAAAGATCGGCAGAAACGAGCCCTGTCCCTGCGGTTCGGGGAAGAAGTATAAGGACTGCTGTGGAAAAAATAAATCTTAAAAAAAAGACTTTTTCTTTGTGAATAACGTTGGAAAAAAGGCTGCCACAGGAAACAATGAAGTTTCTTCTGTGACAGCCTTTATCTCTGCCTGCAGGTATGTATTTCTGATAAGGAGTACGCACAAATGGTGCATTTTCAGCTTATTGAGCCATACATTGTGTCTTATAAGTCTATTATGCCTTATAAGGAGCCGGCTGCATATCCGGTGTTACAACACCCTTCTGCAGCATGATGTTCGCATACAGTGCGGTCTCTCCTGTAGAGATGACGCAGTAAGCAGTCTTTTCTGTCTCCTCATAGAACTTGAAGCGTTCGATGGTTCCTACCGCATCTGCGCCACGCTTGTCGTATTTTGCAACGATTTTCTTGTATACGTCCCAGATCGGTGTCTCGACATTGTCACCGGGCATTACCTCCATCAGATTTACCGGATGCTCAACGTAGGGATCCAGCGGGAAGAGCTGAAGGATTGCATCCAGAATCTCCGGAACGCCATGACCATCCATGCGGACGATAACTGCATTCTTTCCCTTGGTGGGAACCGGGAAGTTTCCATCACTGATTACAAGACGGTCGGAATGGCCCATCTCACAGATAACCTTCAGAAGCTCGGGCGGCAGGATAGCCGGTACATTTTTTAACATAGTAAAAACTCCTTTCGTTTGTGTTGGCTTGTGCCATACATTCATATAGTTTCTTGCTCCTTTTATTTTAGACGTTTCGAAGACGTAATTCAATAGAAAAATGAAACGTTTCGCTTTTTGGCACCGCATGCGTTGCTGTTCAGAGGTGTGTCCAGAGGACACTTCTCATTTGGCTGTTTCCGTTCGTAAACGGACAGTAAGCTGGTTTTTGCTTGTTTTTGTTGCTGCGAAACTCGTCGGGCAAAAACCGCCCTCCTCAAACATTCTCGCAATCAACATTATTGGCAACTTCGCATAAAACCAGCTAACTGTCCGTAGAACTCACTCCAAAGGCCTACATGAGAAGTGCCCTCCTGACACACAAGTGAACTGTAATCTGCATGCTTTATACAGCCTTAACCGAATCGATTCGGAAATTTTTATTGACATGCAATATGCGCGCGGTTATAATGAAATACGAAAAGCGAAACGATTCGGATTTGCCGTTGGGCATTGTTTTTGCAGAGCCGCCCGGGGCGGTCATAAGGAGGAAAATCATATGGCACTTGTTACTTCGAAAAAGATGCTTCTTGATGCACAGAAGGGACATTATGCAGTTGGCGCATTCAATGCTGAGAACATGGAGATGGTTCAGGCCATTGTACAGGCAGCAGAGGAACTGAAGGCACCCGTCATGATTCAGACGACAGGGGGCACCCTGAAGTACGCTGCACCGAAGATGTTTGCCAACATGGTAAAGGCGGTAGCGGAGACGGCAAGCGTTCCGGTATGCATTCATCTGGACCACGGCCCGAGCTTCGATATGGCTGTAAAGTGCATCATCGCAGGATATACATCCGTTATGATTGACGGATCCAAGCTTCCATTCGAGGAGAACATCGCAATCAGCAGTAAGGTAGCGGAGATGGCCGCGGCAGCGGGCATTCCTACCGAGGCAGAGCTTGGAAAGGTCGGAGGCAAGGAGGATGATACCGTTTCTACAGGAAAGGATATCTACACCGACCCGCAGGAGGCAAAGGAGTTTGCAGAGCGTACGGGTATCTCTTCTCTTGCAGTAGGCATCGGAACCTCCCATGGCTTTTACAAGGGCACACCGGTTCTGGACGTCAATCGTCTTGCCGAGATCCGCGAGGTTGTTGACATTCCGCTGGTTCTGCACGGAGCGTCCGGACTTACGGATGAGCAGGTCAGAAGCTGTGTGGAGAGGGGAATCTGCAAGGTTAACTTTGCAACGGAGCTGCGCAAGGCTTACACAGATGCTGTAAAGAAGTATATTCAGGAAGATCCGGATGTCTTTGATCCGAAGAAATACCAGGCAGCAGGAAGAGCAGCGGTCATTGAACAGGTTAAATACCGTATGAAAGTATGCGGCTGTGACGGTAAGGCAGCAGATTAATGCAGGGTGTTAAACCTGAAAGACGGAATCAACGTTACAGATATTCAACTGCAAAAAGATAGAGTAACAATAACAAAGAACTTCAATAACAAAGAACGTCAGCACCAAAGAGCTTTAGCAACAGAGAAACCAGGTAGCAAAGAGCTTCAGCAACAAAGGAATGCGGTAACAAGGAGATTCAGGAACAGTCTTGCATGAAATGTATGCACAATGACTGCACGCAGGATCAGAAAGGAGGAAGCTATGGCTGCCACAGTAAAGGATATAGCTCATAGAGCAGGCTGCGGTGTCGCAACGGTTTCCTCCTATCTGAACGGAGGAAATGTCCGTCCGGTGAACCGGGAGAAGATCAGTCAGGCAATCACGGAGCTTCACTACGAGGTGAATGAGACGGCCCGTCAGCTGAAAACCAACCGCACGAGAATGATCGGGGCAGTCATCCCGGAGCTGAACAGTACATTCTGCGCAAGCGTGCTGAGTGAAATTGAGGATATTCTGCGACAGCACGGTTATGCCATGCTGGTCTGTGACTGCCGTACCGACAGTGCCCGGGAGAAGGAGGCAGTCGATTTTCTCCTGAAAAGAAGGGTGGATGGCCTGTTTGTTCTTCCGGTTGACGCTACCGGAAGCAACCTGCGGAAATTCATCCGGACCGGAAAGCCTGTAGTGCTGATTGATCGTCAGATCGAAGGGCTGGATGTAGATACGGTCTGCGTGGACAACCGCGCAGCCATCCGATCTGCGGTGGATCTTCTTGTGCAGAAGGGGCATTCTAAGATCGGCATGATTGCAGGACCCTCCGGCATCAATGCGGCAAGGCAGAGGATGCGGGGCTACATCGAGGGATGCGAGAAGAACGGCATCTGTCAGGATGAGAATCTTATTTTTCACGGAGACGATTCTATTGAAAGCGGAACGGCCGGAATCGAGACCCTGATGAAGAAACACCCAGACATGACCGCGGTCGTTATTTCCAATTACAGAATGACGATGGGAGCGATGATCGGTGCCAATGAGTCGGGTATTGAGATCCCACAGCAGCTTTCCGTAGTAGGTTTTGATAATCCGCAATTCGCCAGAGCAGTGCATCCGAGATTGACCATTGTCAATCAGCCGGTAGATGAGATCGGTGAGCGGGCGGCAAAGATCATGCTGGAAAGACTCGGGGATGTAGACGTTCTGGAAGATGGGACAGATGGCCCTGAGGACTGTGCGGTTACCGGGAGCGGGTACAGACACATCTGGCTGCCGACTACGATTCTGGAGGGCGGATCGGTTCTTGACCGGAATCATGCTCTGTCCTGAGGACAGGCCACTGCCTATCTGAGGCCGGGTTCTGCTATGAAGGACAGCGAATGATAGGACGTTGACAGCACTCTGTCCGACAGAATGATCCGGTACACGCCTGGACGCCTGGAATGAAGGAGAAATGTATGGGAGAGTTATTACTTGGCATTGACATCGGTACAAGTGCCTGTAAGGTTGCGGCGTTTGACCGCAGCGGGCATGTGGCGGCTTCTGCCACTGGGGATTATCCGGTTTATTACCCGCATCCCGGATGGGCAGAGCAGAATGCAGAGGACTGGTACAAGGGTGTGTGCCAGGCACTTGCAAAAATCTGGGACAGTGGAAAGATAAAGCCAGAGGATGTAGGTGCTATTGGTATCGACGGACAGGGGTGGTCCGCAATTGCGCTAGACAGGGACGGAAAGAATCTGATCAATACCCCGATCTGGATGGATACAAGAGCCCAGGACATTTGTGACAGGGTGAACAGCCGGATCGGTGCCGATAGAATATTTGCACTTTCAGGCAATGCACTGCAGCCTTCCTACACCACACCGAAGGTCCTGTGGTACAAGGAGAATATGCCTGAGGTATATCAGCATACGGACAAGATCCTGCACGCAAACGGATATATCGGTTATCGTCTGACCGGAAGCATCACAGAGGACATCTGTGATGCCTATGGCTGGCACTGCTTTGATATGCGCAAGGGCGTCTGGGATTACGATATGGCAAGGGAGATCGGTATCCCGGAGGAGTTTTTGCCGGAGATCGTGAACTGTGACCAGATCATCGGCAAGGTGCATGCAGCGGCGGCAAAGGAGACCGGTCTTCTGGAGGGTACGCCGGTTGTGGCAGGTGGCCTTGATGCTGCGTGTGGAACCCTTGGCGCGGGCGTGATTCATGATGGAGATACGCAGGAGCAGGGAGGACAGGCAGGCGGCATGAGTATCTGCCTGGACGATTATCAGGCAGATCCGCGGCTGATTCTTTCCTTCCATGTCATCCCCGGTAAATGGCTGCTGCAGGGAGGCACCACAGGAGGCGGCGGTGTCATGCGCTGGTTTGAACGGGAGTTTGCCGGTGAGGAGCGTATGCTGGCAGAGAAGACGGGAGAGTCCTCTCTGGTACAGCTTAACAAGGAGGCTGAAAAGGTAGCGCCAGGCTCCGACGGACTTGTTTTTCTTCCGTACATGAGCGGTGAGCGCTCTCCGATCTGGAATCCGGACGCAAAGGGCGTGTTCTATGGACTGGATTTTTCCAAGACAAAGGGACATATGGTCCGTGCCTGCATGGAGGGGGTCGCCTTTGCACTGAAGCATAATCTGGATGTAGCAGAGAAGGCCGGTGCCAGGGTAGAGGTGCTTCGGGCCATGGGCGGATCTTCCAATTCACTGCTCTGGACCCAGATCAAATCCGATATCACAGGCAAGCCGATTGTGGTTCCTTCTTCAGATACTGCCACGACACTCGGGGCAGCTATGCTGGCTGGTGTGGGCTGTGGCTTCTATAAGGACTATGAGGAGGCAGTTTCCCTGACGGTACATGATACCAGAAGACATGATCCGAACCCGGAAAATGCGGAGGTTTACCGGAAAAACTATGAGATTTATCTGGAACTCTACAGGGACCTGGAGGATCTGATGCGCAGAAACGGGCAGGCGTAAAGACAGCCCGTATCCCGGAACACTGACTTTTTGACATCAATATCATATTTATCATACAAATATTGAACATTAACATCAGGAGGCAAAAGAAAATGGCAGTTATGATGAAAGCAGGCGTTGTACACGCAAAGGATGATCTTCGTTATGAGGATATCGAGAAACCTCAGCCAAAAGCCGGAGAAGTACTCATCAAGGTAAAATATACAGGTATCTGCGGCTCGGATGTGCCGCGTGTAAATGGAGATGCCTGCCATTTCTTCCCGAATGTTCTGGGACATGAATTTTCCGGAATTGTGGAAGAGGTAGGCGAGGGAGTGACAAAGCTGGCACCAGGTGATTATGTGGCAGGTGTTCCGCTGGTTCCCTGCATGAAGTGCCCGGACTGCGCAAGAGGCGACTATTCTCTCTGCAAGCATTACAGCTTTATCGGTTCCCGTCAGTTCGGATCCTTTGCAGAGTATGTATGCGTACCTGAGATCAATGCAGTGAAATTTGACAAATCCATTTCCTTTGAGCAGGCAGCACTCTTTGAGCCGGCAACCATTGCTCTGCATGGTCTTGAGAGAACAGGCTATAAGGGCGGCCATACAGTTGCCATTCTGGGTACCGGCCCGATCGGTATGCTGACCGCACAGTGGGCAAAGATTTTCGGCGCCAGAAAGGTCGTTGTTTTCGATATTGTGCCTGAGAAGCTTGCACTTGCCCAGGAGCTTGGGGCAGATGCCGGAATCAATACGCTGGAGGATGGCTTCATGGATAAGGCCATGGCTCTGACAGACGGCGTTGGCTATGATTATGTCTATGAGACAGCAGGCAATACGATCACAATGCGGATGGCCTTCCAGCTGGCGGCAAATAAGGCAGGGGTCTGCTTCATCGGCACACCGAAGAAGGAGCTGACATTCTCCGTCAGTGAGTGGGAGAACCTGAACCGTAAGGAGTTCACCCTTACAGGATCCTGGATGTCTTATTCAGCTCCGTTCCCGGGGCATGAGTGGACTGATGTGGCACATTATTTTGCAACCGGTCAGCTCAAATATGATCCGAGAATGATCTGGAAGATCGTTCCGCTCTCTCAGCTGGCAGATGCATTCCAGTGGTATAAGGAGCGTGGCAAAGTAAAGGGCAAGATTCTGGTTGATTCTGAAAAATAACATAACAGGAGAATACAGAGGAAGTACTTATGATTTTGACAGTGACAGCAAATGCCGCAGTAGATACCCGATATGTGGTGGATAATTTCGGCGTTGATGCGGTGAACCGTGTGAAGATCTGTGAGCGTTCCGCCGGTGGAAAAGGGCTGAACGTATCAAGAGCAGCGCACATCGCCGGGGCAAAGATCCTGGCGACCGGATTTCTGGGCGGACATTCCGGAGAATTTGTACAGGAGAAGCTGCATCAGGAAGGCATTGGCGAGGATTTTGTCTGGTGCAGTGGTGAGACCCGTTCCTGCATTAATATCTGGGATGAGGTGAATAAGACCCAGACCGAATTTCTGGAGCCGGGCTTTACGGCAACTATGATTAACCAGGACGCGCTGGTGCGGAAATTTACAGAGTATATTCAGGAGGCGGATGTCGCAACCATCTCCGGGTCCATGCCTGCAGGATGTGACAGCCTTCTCTACAAGAGACTGATTGACGCAGGCCGTAAGGCAGGCAAAAAGGTGATTCTCGATACAAGCGGCAATACGCTGAAGGAGTGTATCGCATACAAACCCTTTATGATCAAGCCCAATATTGATGAGATCCAGATGCTTGTCGGAAGAACGCTGACACCCGGTAACCGGGAGGAACTTTTGCAGGCAGCGGGCGAGCTTCACGCCAGGGGTATTCCGACGGTAGTGATCTCCCTTGGCAGCGCAGGTTCGCTGATGTCCTGTGCAGAAGGCGTATATGAAGCGCATGTTCCGAAGATTCAGGCAGTCAATACCGTAGGCTGTGGGGATTCCATGATCGGTGGCTTCGCTGTGGGCATTTCCAGGAACCTGGATATGCCGGAATGCCTCAGACTTGCCAGCGCAGTATCAGCTGCGGCAGCCATGACGGATAGAACAGGATTCTTCCGCACAGAGGACATGGAGGATCTCCTGCATAAGGTAGAGATTCAGAAAGTCAGGTAAAGCCTGGAATTCAGAAAGCAGGAGAATTCAGAAACAGCCTGGAATCCGTAATATCAGATCAATACTGAGGTACTATGAAAATCAGATGGATTCTGAGATCATATAAAGACAAAGACAGTGAAAAGATAGTGTATCAGAGAAAGAGAATCAGATCATTACAGAAAAGAAAAGGAGGCAGATACTATGGAATTTATTGATCCTGCAAAGGTTCCCCAGAGAACACTTTATACAGGCGCCAAGATGCCGGCGGTCGGCATGGGAACCTTCGGATCCGATCATGCGACAGCAGAGCAGGTCAGAGATGCAGTGCGCGGAGCAATCAAGGTGGGATACCGCCATTTTGACTGTGCAGCCTGCTATGGAAATGAGGACCAGATCGGAGAGGTATTCCAGGAGGCATTCCAGAGCGGAGAAGTAAAGCGGGAGGACATGTTTATTGTCTCCAAGGTGTGGAATGATATGCATGGTAAGGGGGATGTGCTTCTGGCATGCGCCCAGACGCTTAAGGATCTTCAGCTGGATTATCTCGACATGTATTATGTACATTGGCCATTCCCGAACTATCATCCGCCGAAATGCGATGTAACAGAGAGAAATCCTGATTCCAAGCCATTCTCGGTAAAGAGATTCATGGCTACCTGGAGACAGATGGAAAGACTGGTGGACATGGGACTTACAAAGCACATCGGCATGTCCAATATGACGCTTCCAAAGCTGAAGGCTGTTCTTCCGCTCTGCCGCATCAAACCGGCAAGCATCGAGATGGAGCTGCATCCATGCTTCCAGCAGCAGGAGCTGTATGACTATATCAAGTCACAGGGTATTGAGATTGTCGGCTTCTGTCCGCTTGGATCCCCGGACCGTCCGGAGAGAGACCGTACACCGGAGGATATCGCAGATCTGCAGCAGCCGGTGATCCGCAAGATTGCAGAGGCACACGGCGTGCATCCTGTTCTGATTGCCATCAAGTGGGCAGTTCAGAAGGGCCACACACCGATTCCATTCTCCATCAAGGAAAAGAATTACACATCCAATCTGAAATGCGTGACAGAAGATCCGCTGACAGATGAGGAAATGGAAGAAATCAAGGGTATGGAATGCAACAATCGTCTTGTAAAGGGACAGGTTTTCCTGTGGCCGGGCGCAACAGACTGGCGTGACCTCTGGGACGAGGACGGCACCGATGCCCTTTGGGACAAGGATTGATCAATACAGGGTCTGATTAATTAAGAGAAGAAAAGTTCCCTTCTCCGATAAGATTCTATAGATGCATATACTGCATGATAGAATCCGATGCGGGGAGGGGAACTTTTTCTGTTATTCCGTATTGCAGGCCTGAAGCGATACGTAATTCATAACCTGATAGCAGATCATTTCCCTGATTGCCAACTATCCTCTGCATTCTTCACGGAATCTTCTTTCTGAACACCCTTTCCGCGCACCAGGCGGGCGACCATTGTCATGGCATACAGAAGGACCGGAACCATGATCGTGCAGTAGATTGCACCCATCAGAAGACCCTTTGCATAAGGGCTTTTCATCAAGGCGAAAATCATGGTGAGTGCATAGAGCAGAATCAGAAGGACGATACCCGCAAGGGCGATGATCCTGCGAAGTGTCCAGGGATATTTTTTTCCTGATATATGCCGAGCAGCCGTCTGATCCGGCTGGTCTTTAGAATGATCTGTATGCATGATTGCCTCCTTTGAAGAACCCGCGGAGGGGAAGAAACAACAATATTTAAATCACGGTTTTTTCACAGTTACAGTATATACTGATTCAGATAAATGAAAACAGGTATTGTGGTGCGAAAACCTGAAAAGCAGTGAAGATCCTCAAATGTATGCCGCATTACTGTCTACAGGATATCCACATGAAGGAATGCTGTCAAGCGTATACAGGATGAGCGCATATTCTATAAGATTATTGGCAGAGGTTTTTATGCTATAAAATTCCTGTCTGCAAAACAGCTGCTTTATCGTTACTGTTCAGAGGTGCGTCAAGAGGACACTTCTCATTTGTCTGTTTCCGTTCGTAAACGGACAGTAAGCTGTTTTTATGCTTAGGTTTTGCTGCTGCGAAACTCGTCGGGCAAAAACCGCCCTCCTCAAACATTCTCGCGATCAAC
>JBJEMO010000210.1:0-6034 GCA_051879715.1 Bilifractor sp. | reverse complement strand
TGAGAATACCCTTGCCGATCGCGTGAAGCGTTCCGGATTCGATAAACAGCGCATCACCCTTTTTGACCGGAACTGCATTCAGAACCTCGAGGAGTGTGTCGTCCCTGATCCGCTGCGCAAACTCCTCTTTTGAAATTTCTCTCTTGAATCCATAGTACAGGAATGCGCCCGGCTCGGCGTCCATTACGTACCACATTTCCGTCTTCCCGTACTGACCCTCGTGCTGCAGTGCGAAGCTGTTGCCCGGGTGGACCTGAACGGACAGGTTCTCCTTTGCGTCAATGAACTTTGTCAGAATGGGGAAGTCACGGAATCTCCGGCAATGTGTTCCGAGTACCTGGCGTCCCTCGCCGTCAATGTACTCCCTGAGCGTCTTTCCTGCATATGGTCCATTCACAACTGTTGACGGCCCGTCCGGATGGCAGGAAAGCACCCATGCCTCTGCACATAATCGCCATCATACTCCACGCCAAACTCATCCACCAGTCTGTGGCCGCCCCAGAGGTAATCCTTGCAGGACGGCTTTAATTTCAAGATTCCCATGTCTCTTCCTCCAAATTATTTTAGATAGAATTATTCTGGTGATTTAGCCGTGAGGTTATCATTTCAGGCATACAGGATTTTCTGCAATAATCCTGATCATTACCGCACCAAAGTCCAGCTCCGGGCGCGGCAGCAGAATACCTGCATGCATTAGCGTATCACCGAAAAATGTACCGGAATCCGTCTCCTTGAGCCTTTTTCCTGTGATGTCACAGGTAAGAAGCCTGTACTGTCTGTCCGGGTCAAGTCCCTTCAGGCAGATCCTCCGGCTTTTTGCGTTCGGCACATAGAGCCCCTGCACATACAGGAAAAAACCTTCCTTCTTATCTTTTGAAATAACACAGATCGCGTCCCATTCGTGATTCTTACGGAAAGAAGCGATCCGGTAGAGGTCACCCTGCTGGATCAGGGGACGAACCTTCTTGTACAGCGTGACCTGTGCCGGTATTGTGCGTTTCTCCTCATCCGGGATTTTCGTGATATCCAGCTCATAACCGAAGGTTCCGGTCATAGCCATCAGCGCCCGTGTTGCAAACGGCACAGTGCGCTTGGAGATATCATTCGGTGACTTGCATACATGCGCCCCCATCGCTGATAGAGGATAGAGAAGCTCCGTCCCTTCTTCGATGCTGAGGCGTTCGATCGGGTCCATGTCATCCGAGCACCAGATCTGCGGGCTGTAGTAGAGCATGCCCGGATCAAATCGCGCGCCGCCGGAAGAGCAGTTTTCAATCAGAAGTTCTGGAAACGCACTGACGAGCCGTTCCTGGATCGAATACAGGCCCAGCACATGGCGGTGCCAGATCTCACCCTGGCGATCTGCCGGAAGATATTCACTTCCCGCATCTGTCAGTGGCCGGTTCATGTCCCATTTGAGATAGGCAATATTATACTTTCGGAGCAGAGCTGCAATTGAATTAAAAATGAAATCTGTGACAGCGGGATTCGAGTAATCTAGCACCCACTGGTCGCGGCACAGTCCCGGCTCTCTTCCCTTCAGGTGAAGGACCCAGTCACTGTGTTTCCGGAAGAGCCGGGAATCCTTTGAGATCATCTCCGGCTCAAACCAAAGGCCGAAACTCATATGCCGCGCAGCAAGCGCCTGGATCAGGGAACGCATGCCGTCCGCTTCTTCTGACTCTGTCCCATTTACTTCACTTCTCTCGTTTGCGGGGATGTCTGCCGGAGTATTACCGGTTCCGCGTTCCTTACTATTTACTGTGGCACGCTCATGGACAGGATGAATTTTCTTCTCATTGACCGTCCAGTCTCCCAGCCCCGATGACGGCTGGTCCCGATGTGTGCCAAACCACCCGTCATCACACACCAGCATATTGATCCCGAGACGCGATGCCTCGTCAGCGATGCTGACCAGCTTGTCAGAGTCGAAGTTAAAATATGTAGCTTCCCAGTTGTTGATCAGAATCGGTCTCTCACGGAACTGCCACGGACTCCGGATGAGGTGATTCCTGTAAAAATCATGGAGTGCTCTCGACATACCGCCGAGTCCTGTATCGGAATATACCAGTACTGCCTCCGGTGTCTGAAATGTCTGCCCCGGCGCAAGCTTCCACTCGAAGGTTTCCGGATGGATGCCCATGACCATACGGATCTGATCGAAAGGATCCTTTTGTGCCTTCGCGAGAAAATTGCCTGAATATACAAAATGTATGCCATAGATTTCGCCACAGTCCTCGGCGCAGTTTTCAGATAATATTGCAATAAATGGCTGGGAACTGTGACCGCACTCTCCGCGGAGCGCCTCGGCAGAGACACCGCCATAGCCGATTTCCTGCGTGCTGATCCGGTGCTCCCTTGCCCAGGTCCCCGAGAAGGTGAGCGCCTTGAAGCTTCTGACCTCATCCTCGACATGAAGGCAGGCACTCAACGCCCGCTCAAGAAAAACAGGATAATCTGAACCGTTCACAATTTGTGCCGACCGGACAATAACATCCGCATCAGCAAAGACAGAGTAGCTTAAAAGGACCGATATATTCTCGTGGGCATCGGTAAGTTTTATGACGAGTGTTTCACAATTGTCTCCAAAGGAGGACGGGAGTCCGGCCAGAGCCGGTTTTCCGTGTATCGTCTCGCAGGACTGATAGACCGGTTCAAGACCTCTTTGACCATTCCTGTTTTTTATATCAAGACATGGCTCGCGAAAATCACCCATACCGAAGCAGGAATACTCCGGTTGTGCAACACTGAAATACGAGACTTTCTCGGCAGGATTCACGGACGGTACAAACGGATTCTCCCCACAGCGGGTTAAGGCTGTCAGGTCGGTATCGGAGATTTTTCCTCCATAGTGTATGTGCACCAGATATTTTCCGTCCACGACGGCCATCGCATAGCTTGTGTGGTTTGTATCAAGGCGGAATACGCTGTTTTTTTCGTCAATTGTAATCATTGTCTGCTCATTTCTTAAATATAATCTGATCGACAGATCTTTCGAAATCAGTCGATGTTTCCCATCGCCTCAAGATCAGCCATCAGCTTCTTCAGCTTTTCTGCGGAGTCCGTAAGGGATGTTCCGCGGACGCCGCAGTAGAACTTGATCTTCGGCTCCGTGCCGGACGGTCTTGCACAGCACCATGTACTGTTGTCGAGTTCATAGTAGAGAACATTTGAGACAGGAAGTGTGAGCTTTGACTTTTCGCCTGTTTCAGTGTCAAGCCGCTCGCCGCTCTGATAGTCACGGACGGCCAGCACTCGATTGCCGCCCAGCGCTTTGGCAGGATGCTCACGCATTTCCGTCATGATCCGGTTGATCTTTTCTGCGCCGGATTGTCCCTTGAAGGTGAGAGCCGTGAGACCTTCTCTGTAGTAGCCGTATTTTCTGTACAGCGCCTCCATTGCATCAATCAGTGTCATGCCCTTGGCCCTGTAAAAGGCAGCAAGCTCAGATAGCATCATGACTGCGGCGCAGGCATCCTTGTCTCTCGCGTAGGTCCCGGGAAGGCATCCATAGCTCTCCTCAAGGCCGAACACATAGTGATGAGAGCCGGTCTGATCAAACAGCTTGATCTGTTCACCGATATACTTGAAGCCGGTCAGAACTTCAATCAGGTCAACGCCGTAGGCTCTCGCCATCGGTTTTGCCATATCGGTTGTCACAATGGTTTCCACAAGTGCCGGATGGTCAGGCATCGTTCCCATTTTCGTCCTCTCACGAAGAATATATTCACCAATCAGCATGCCGGACATATTGCCGGTAAAGCTGATATATTTGCCTGTGTTTGTATCCCGGCAGTAGACACCGAGACGATCTGCATCGGGATCGGTGGCAAGTACAAGATCAGCCCTTTTCTCTTCGGCAAGGGCAAGCGCCAGTTTCCATGCATTGGGATCTTCCGGATTCGGGTAGGCTACCGTTGGGAAATTACCATCCGGAACTGCCTGCTGCGGTTCCACAATGACGTGGGTGAAGCCAAGCTCTCGAAGTACGCGGCGGACCGGAATGTTTCCGGTGCCATGCAGCGGCGTATAGACAATGGTCATATCCTTCGCCTGCTCTGCGATGATTTCCGGATGGATCGAAAGGGACTTTACATTTGCAATATAGGCGTTGTCCATATCTGATCCGATCACGTTATAGAGGCCTCTGATTCTTGCCTCATCCTCTGGTATCGTCTTCGCCTCCGTGATGGATACATTTGCGACCTCTGCCATGATGTTCTTGTCATGTGGCGGGGTAATCTGGGCACCGTCCTCCCAGTAAACCTTGTACCCGTTATACTCTCTTGGATTGTGGCTTGCCGTGATCACGATACCCGCGATGCAGCCAAGCTGTCTTACGGCAAAGGAAAGCTCCGGGGTTGGTCGAAGCGAATCAAAGCGATAGGTGCGGATACCGTTTGCATTCAGACACAGAGCGGCTTCTCTGGAAAATTCGGAGGACATCCGCCTGGAATCATAAGCAATCGCGACGCCCTTGTTCTCACCCTTCTGAGAAAGAACATAATTCGCAAGCCCCTGCGTTGCCTGTCGTACGGTATAGATGTTCATGCGATTGGTCCCGGCGCCGATCACACCGCGCAGACCGCCTGTTCCGAATTCCAGCTGGCGGTAAAACCGGTCGGTAATCTCCTTTTCATCTCCAGCAAGGCTCTTCAGCTCTTCCTTCGTTGCAGTATCAAAGTAAGGGTCATCAAGCCACTGCATATATCGTTCCTGGACAATGTTCTCCATAATAATCTCCTTATTCATCTTTCATTTCTACGACATCAGTGTTTTCAGGTGAAACAAACAAAACATGTATCTCTCGCAATTCCACCAGCGGCCAGGAGTATCAGATTCAATCACGGGTTATTATTATGCCGGGCTGACAGAATCCTGACAACGGCTATGTCTTTTTATTCTTTCAGCCCTGCAATTCTGTCAAAAATTCTTGTGAGGAAAAGGGAATTCACAAAGGCTGACGCCCCCTTCCCGATGAACATCCAGATCCAGAACACCTTCGAAAAGGATGATGGTGCGAGCAGAAACCATAAGAACGGTGCTGCATTGACCGCAGTAATAAGAAGGGTTACAGGCAGATTGGTGGCAGCAATACGCCATGCATTATTGAAGGTGCCTCTGACGGTATTATCAAAGTGTGCCAGAAGCGGATAAGCATAACTGAAAACAGCGATAGCCAGTATACCCGCAAAGAGCAGAATACCGTATGCAATTGAGGAACCCGCTGTATTTGCGTTCTTCAGATAATGAAAGTCAAAGACCAGAACTGATGCAATCAAAAGGGAAATCAGCGTGAAGGGTATGCTTTCCCTGAAGTTTTCTTTGAAGGATTTGAAAAAGCCTTTTGAAACACTGCTGCCTTCATCCCGGACGATTTTCATTGCTGAATAATAAAGCGCCGTTGTTGATGCCCCGACGGTGATGACAGGAAGACAGCACAACAGCCAGAGAAGATTGATTTCCATCAGATTGAAAAGAGTAGTCATGACAGAATTAAACGGATTGTCCGGCTGAAAGATTGGTTTTCCACCCTTTTTCTGTTCCATATGCTTTCCCTCCTGTCTGCCTCCGCCGTTGATACACCGACGATTTGTTTAAATGGTCCCGTTATGAAATAGCACGTATATTTCTCCCGGTTTCGTTATGATCCGGTGCTTATCTTTTGCCCGGCTCTGTATCCTCTTCGCGGGTAACGCTGTTTGCCTTGATATAATCGATGATCTCATCAACGGTTGTAAATGCCATTGCAACATAGCTGTCAGCCGCCCCATAATAAATTGCGATTCTTCCGGTTGCGGCGTCATGGATGGTTGCGCATGGGAAGCAGACGTTCGACACAAAGCCCCGCTCCTCATACCAGGTCTCCGGAGTCAGCAGGAAGGTGTGACAGCGATATTTGACACGACTCGGCTCGTCAATATCCAGGATGGCCCCGCCAATGGAATAGACAAATCCATTGCAGGTTCCTGTTACGCCATGGTAAAACATGAGCCATCCTTCAGATGTCTCAATCGGGGCAGCGCCTGCGCCG
>JBJEMO010000209.1:0-6099 GCA_051879715.1 Bilifractor sp. | reverse complement strand
AAGATGGGATGCTATTCCAGTATAACAAGGCGAAGACTGATTATTATCTGTATGGTATAGGTTCCTAAGAAGGAGATTGAAGATTTCCACTGCTTTTTCCGGATTGTTAATATACATTGCTTTAATCGGATGAAGGGCAGAGATTATAGTTGTCATGCTAAAATTGAAAAGCGGGAAGAGTTATGGTAATCTGAATTTTATCAAAACAGAAAGGGAGTTGTTTGCCTTAGCATAAGATTGTACTTGTCGGGATGTAGAGGAGGTGTTTTGATGATTGCGATCGAAGGAAAAGTAAAAGATAATAAGATTGTAATAGATAATGATATTAGTGCTTATAATGGGAATACAGTAATTATCACGATCCTAAATGGGAAAAGTTTGTCAAAATATGTGGATCAAAATGAAGAATCTGTCGCCATGGATCGGCAAAGAGCATTTATCGAGCAGACGGCAGGAAAAGTACACGTAGATGAAAATGCAATCAATGAGCTAAGAATGCGGAGTATGATTTGATGGTACTTGTAGATACAAATATTATTGTAGATATATGGAAAAACAAAGACGAAGAATATACACGGGTGTTCAACAGCGAGCGTGTCTGTATCTGCGGTGTAATAAGAAGTGAACTCCTACATGGTGCCTACTCAGAGAAGAATTTGGCAGAGATATCTTTAAAACTTGATATGATCACGGAAATCAATATCAACGAATCTGATTGGGATGGATTTGGCCGTTTTCTTTATAAGCTGCGTACAAACGGATTATCTGTTCCATACCCAGACGCACTGATTGCATACACAGCGATCAAATATAATCTTTCAGTTTTGACGAAAGATAAGCATTTTAAACTTATACAGATAATCGATCCTAGATTAAAGATGTATTCTGCGCATGAAATCGGTGAGTAAATCGTATTCCGGACTTTCGGAGAATAAATGTGAAGATGGTTTGAAACAAAGAAGGCTTAACGCAGAAAGAAATATCTGATCGCATTGGAATTACACAGGCAGATATCAGCCGCATTGAAAATGGCACGCGAAATCCTTCTCTTGCTATGGTAAAAAGACTTGCTAATGGCTTGGGCATGAGACTTAAGCTTGAGTTCATTCCAGAAAGAGCAACAAAATAGGTTTAGATGATAGAGACTCGTTTTGGGGAGGAGAAAACTCCTTCCCGAGGCGGGCCTTATTTTTATGCTTGAAAACGCAGGACTGAGGGACTGGTCGAAGTCGGGTAACTCATTGTGAAAATTGTATATCTGGAGTCGGGTAACTCATTGTGAAAATTGTATATCTGGAGTAAAATAATGCATAGGTTTTGTGTGAGATTTTGAATCGACCGCGACTACTTCAGGCAGGAGACTCAGTGAGTATGAAGAACAAAGCAGATGACTTATTGCCAGAGCAGAAGGCAAGGATAAAAATCGACAAGCAGTTAAATCGTGCCGGTTGGGATGTTGTGGGTAGGGATGATTATATCCCCGGGCTTTCACTGGCAGTCCGTGAAGGCTTAATTCAAGGCAATACAGAGAGCGACTATCTGCTTTTTATCGATAACAAGGCCATTGCGGTTCTGGAAGCAAAGAGAAAAGAAAATCCTCTGGGGAATGATGTGAAAGCACAGGCAGAAGGATACTGCACGCATCCTCAGGACTGGTATGGGCTTTGGTATAAGACTCTTATTCTGCTTGTGTATCTCGCGAATGGCAAGAAGATATTTTTCAAGAACTTACTGGATCCAGACAGCGATTACATTGAGCTCTCAGAAATGCATTCTCCAAAGAGGATGCTTCAGATTACCGGCCAGTCATCAATGTTTGGAGCACTCCCACGCATAGAGAAGAAAGGCCTGCGTGACTGCTAATACAAAGCGGAGATAGCCTTGGAAAATTCACTGCGCGCTGGGCAGAAGAAAAACCTCGCGGTTCTGGCTACCGGATCAGGTAAAACATACCTTGCCTGCCTTGCATCCTATCGTTTATTGAATTACACGAACACAAAGAGAATACTGTTCCTGGTTGATCGTAACAATCTGGCAAGACAGACAGAATCAGAGTTCAGCCTGTTTGACCGGACAGAGAAAAACCATCCGATGAGTAATCTGTACCTGATCAAGAGACTGCGCCATGAGGAGGATGCCACGGCGGATATCTGCATTTCGACTATTCAGAAGCTTTTTGCCGTTCTCACCGGACAGAAACTTACAGATGATAATGAAGATCAGGAGGATGAGCAAATTTCGGAATCTGAGGAAAAGGATTCTGAAGAGAAGATTGTTCTTGGTGATGATCTGAAGCTGAAGCCAAATCATTTTCAGTTTATCATCGTTGATGAATGCCACAGGTCAATATACGGAAAATGGAAAGCCGTTCTGGATTATTTTTCTGATGCAGCAGTCCTTGGTCTTACAGCTACCCCTACACCAGAAGCGTACAGCTTTTTCAACAATAACATCATTGAGCAGTATACCTATGATGATTCTGTTGTCGATGGTGTTAACGTGCCTGCTTGTATGTATCGGATCAGTACGCAGGTAACAGAACATGGTGGAGAGATTGAGAAAGGGAAAACATATAGTGAGATTAGTGAAACAGTATAAACCCACCAGCAGAGCTGGTGAGACTAACAGACGCCTGTGGCTGTGCGCGGAGTAACAGAAAAAATACCTCCGCTGTATAATGAAAATGGTCTAGCAAACCTATTTCAACAGCGGAGGTATGTCCATGGACGATCAAAGTTTAGCACATAGCAGGTACAATTGCACGTATCACATTGTGTTTATCCCGAAATATCGTAGGAAAAGAATGTTTGGAGACTTACGAAAAGAGGTCGGAGAAATATTAAGCAGGGTGTGTAAAATGGAGGAAGTGACTATCATAAAAGCTGCAACCCTACCGGATCATGTACATATGTACGTATCGATTCCTCCAAAGAATAGTGTATCCAAAACAATAGGTAGAATCAAAGGAGAAAGTGCATTAATGATATTCGACCGGCACCCAGAATATAGAGAAAGATACAATCGACATTTCTGGGCAAGAGGTTATTATTGCGAGACGGTTGGAAGAGTAAATGAAGAGACTATAAAAAGTATATAGCCGAACAGTATGAACGTGATCGCCTGATGGGAGATCACGAAAAGTAAGTAGCATAGCCGCTTTTAAGCGGCCACCAGTAACATATAGATTGGGTTTGCTGGTCCCGCCTTTAGGCGGAATCACAAAGCCGCCCTGGAAGGGCTGACACAAACCACCAGCAGAGCTGGTGGTACTGACTTGGAAATGATATTGAAAACCACAATAACCGTGTGGCTGGTCCGTCACGGTCACCATGAAAAAATGAATAAATCAGGCCAAAGTAATGGATAAGAAATCAATTAAGGAAAAGTTTTTTTCTGGTTCACGACATCTCTGGGTTGTCGTAATTACAGTTATTGTGACTTTTATTGCTCTTCAGGTTATAATTGTCCAACTGCGTAATCAGACAATTGAGGGTATTGATTATCAGTCAGATGCGATCGGTGAAATTGTGCATTCGGATGGCACTGTTGAAAGTAATCTGAGCTCAGATCGTTGGACAGTTCGCGGAGGAGACTGTCTGACTATTGTTCTGCAGCTGCCGCATAATGCACCTTATAAAGATTCAGCACTGGTCTTTCATCAATACAATTCAGTTGTGAAAGTAATGATTGATGGCAGAACTGTATATTCTTATGGACAGAATTATGCAGACAGAAAGCGTCAGATTGGCAATCTTCAGGTTGTGATTCCAATTGATGATGATGACTGGGGGAAAGAAGTTACGATAACGGCAGATGTGCAGGAAAGATTTTCTTCTCTGCATCAGACGGAGATGATGATTATGCCATCCGCATTGGCGCAGTAGGCGCTTTCTGCTTTCTCGCCGGATGCTGGTATTTTGGTTATCACCGGTTATTTTATGTGATCAGTAATAATATCCGGTTCAATGCTTTAGCTGAATATGTTTCTCTGGATCTTTGTCCTGTTCTGTTTCTGATTTATATGCGCAAGAATGTGAGCAAAGGTACATTACGGAACGTTCTCAATATTCTAACAGTCATCACAATTGTATATTCTGTTGGTTCTCTGATTATGACGCAGTATGGTATAGATCTTGCCACAACCCTGCCCGGCTTGCAGATCCTGATTGGCATCATTCTGGTTATGACGACACTGCTCACTTTTGTTTCAGGAAAACAATCTTCAGCGGAGTATGGCAATACCTTTCTGAAGGGTGTTGCACTTGGAATGGCTTTTGCTGTTCTGCAGATTGTGATGATCAGGATACAGAACTTTGCAAAGGAAGCAGGGTGGTTCAGAACAATGGCGGCGGCTAACTATGGTGCAATAGGCCTGATCATACTGATCATGTCGATTGTGATGTCCACTGCCGAAAGATTTTTCGTAGATTTACGAGAAAGAACACAAAAGGATGAACTGAAAAAGCTGGCATACATTGACATTCTGACGGGTATCCCGAATCGGTCAAGCTGTGTTGAGAAGATAAAAAAAGTAGATGATCAGAATGAATACGTGATAGGATTCTTTGATGTAGACTATCTCAAGAAAGCAAATGATGAATATGGACATGAAGTGGGTGATGCACTGATTCGGATTGCTGCAAAGTGCATAGAAGCTGCATTTGGCAACATTGATGGCTTTTTCGGAAGATGGGGTGGTGATGAATTTGTGGCATGTTTTTATCATGAAAAGGATGTGTCTGGATTCAAAAAACGCCTGGAACAGCAAATAAAGCTAGTGAGCCAGATGGAAGAGCTCCCTGTTGCGATTCATATTTCAAGTGGATATGCCCGGCACCACCCTGGCAATCATCAGTCACCTAATGATGTGATCAATGCGGCAGATGAAAAGATGTATGCAGATAAGATTGCTCACAAGGCTGCAAGATCTTGAATAATAAGTATTGTAAGCGAAAACGTTCATAGTAAGGAGTATTCCATCTTCTTTTATCCTGATTCGAAGGATGAGATAATTGCAGTAATGGACGGAGCTTTGAAGCAGATAAAGGATTTTGAGAAGGATATAACTGAGAAACTGGAGGACTAACATAACAATGACAACAATAATGCAACGAAGCCATGAGCTTCGGGATGATCCCAATATTCATTACAATTGTGCACAGGAAGTCTTTATCCCCTTTGCAGAGAAGAAGCCTCATTGTGACAATATGGTCTATGAGGCTGTAGAGATTGTAGAGGATATGCTAGGATTTTGAAAATGTGAGCAGACTGATTTACTGAGGTAAGCAATTATGGAGCAATACGCATACTATTATTTGGAAGCAGATATTGCCTGTTCCCTTTTCATCACGATTATGTTTTTCATGATCTTGGCAAGGCCGGATAAGTCTATAAAGGTCAGAGCACATCTCTGGTTAATAGCATCCATGATGGTTTTTCTGCTCTCTGATATTTTATGGGTCCTGGCAGATGCAGGAGCTTTTTCCAACTATCCGATTCTCTTTTTGGGGATCTATCTTTTCAATTATCTGTCAATGGCCGCTTGCGGGTATATTTTCTTTATTTTCACAGAAGTATACATGGACTCTGATTGGATGACGAACAGGAGAAACCGAATTTACTGTTCGATACCTATGTTTTTTAATATGTTCCTGATCTGTTTGTCTGCAAAAAATGGTTTTTATTTCCGCGTTGAGAATGGCAGGGTTAAAACCGGTCCTGTGTTCGGTATCATGGTTATGCTGATATTTATCTATCTGATCATACCTTTTTTTGTAGCGGCTGTGAAGGACGGGAAAGACAAATCTGGCTATCACCATGCGGAATACAGGGCAATCATGATCTTTCCAATGATTCTGGCAGCAACCGGTGCTCTACAGGTAATCTGGTGGAGAATGCCAATCCTTTGTTATGGAGTTGTCGTTGCGAATTTCTATATGTACATCAATTTTACAAATCAGCTTGTATCCAAAGATGCACTGACAGATACAAACAACAGGCGTGAGCTGCGAAGCTATCTGGACAAGACCATTTCAAATTATGATTATAATGGTACCGTAATTTAAGACACTTTTTCGACGTCATGATAATGAATCTGAT
>JBJEMO010000208.1:2039-6109 GCA_051879715.1 Bilifractor sp. | reverse complement strand
TGAGAGGGGTGCCTTTTTGCGTGCAGACAGCAGGAAAAGAGGCTGAAAAGCCTTTTTTCCCTGTTTGAATAGCAGCCAGTTGACGCGGATTATCAGGAGGGCGAAGAGGAAGACTATCTGAAAGAACTGGAGGATGACGGCAATTTGGAAGAAGATGGCGAAGGTCCGGAAAATAGTTCAGATGGTTGATAACGGATAGAACCTTCTCTTTGAGAAAAGGCAAAGTGAGAAGCATTCATTGTCCTCCTGGGCGCTTTATGGTATGTTTGCCTTGTAGACGAAATCGCTTGAGGCCACAAATTGCGACCTCAAGCTTTGAGAGATTGCAAGAGCAGTGATCGCGAGCGTGATGCATGATACATAGTCAGTGTAAGTGAATGGAGAAGCAGGGGTAAATAAATATGTCGTTAAAGGAATCATGCATAATCCTGGACCTGGTAATGGCTGCCATTTTCTTTTTGATTGGGTTCTTGTTTTACAGATCAAACGGGAAAGCAGCGAACTTCTTAACAGGCTATAATATGAAGTCCGCTGAAGAACGCAAAAAATATGATGAGAAGAAAATGTGTAAGGATTACGGAAAGCATATGATGCTATGGTCGATTCCCTTTTTCATTGGAGCTGTTATTGACTTCATTTTTCCTATAAAGGGAACATTGATCGCATGGGTCATATGGTCAGGCATGTTTATCCTTTTACTGATCGAAAGACATAAAAGAGAAAGATAAATCAGGATTTGCAAGGGTGAGATTATGACAATTCAATTTCTAAAATATATAGTCGCTGTCGCGGAGATCGGTTCAATTACCGAGGCAGCAAAACAGCTTCATATATCACAGCCCAGCCTGTCAGCGTCATTAAAAGAGGCAGAAAAGGAAGTTGGATTCAAAGTATTCACAAGAAGCCGCAGCGGTATTGCATTGACGAAAGAAGGCGTAGAATTCCTTGGATATGCGAGGCAGGTGATACAGGAAATGAATCTTCTGGAAGACCGCTTTATATTGAGCAAGCCGGAGAAACAGCGCTTCTGTGTATCAACCCAGCATTATACCTTCACGGCAAATGCATTTGTTGAGATGGTTCAGAAGTTCGGACAGGAACGATTTGAGTTTATCCTTAATGAAACCCAGACTCACCAGATATTAGAGGATGTGAAGAATCGATTTTGCGATTTGGGTATTATCTATCTGTGTGATAGAAATAAGACGTTTCTACAAAAAACGATGGATGAGATGGGACTCAGTTTTTATGAATTGTTTTCTGCTGATCCGCACGTTTTTCTCCGGGCAAAGCACCCTCTGGCCGGGAATAAATCTGTCACGCTGAAAGAGCTGCAGGCATATCCGAGATTGAATTTCCTTCAGGGAAGCTATGAGTCAGCGGATTTTTCCGAGGAACCGTTCAGTACGGAACTTTCGGAGAAGGAAATCCGTGTCAGCGACCGGGCGGCTATCGTAAATCTGATGATTGGACTTGACGGATACACGATATCAAGCGGAATCTTTCCGAAATACCTGCAGGGACGGCAGATTGTTTCGGTCCCGCTTACAGAGAAGGAAAAGATGCATATTGGATATGTGCTTTGTAAGGGGCAGAGTCTGTCAGAACTTGGATCGATCTATGTGGATGCATTGAAAAAGTATAAACCACAAAGAATATAGTCAGAAACTATGTTATAGCATATGAAATAAGTCTTACCTATAAGTCTCTATTCTGCAGTAAGGTAATATCATTGCTGCGAAAGGAGATTTGATTATGCCGGGATATGTGCTGACAAATTTTTTAGTATATGCGATTGTAAATGCATTTACACCGGGACCGGGGAATATACTGGCACTCAATACAGTGACCAACTATGGGTGGAAGAAAGGAAAGCCGCTCTTTTTTGGAATATTCACAGGCTACTATGTGGTTCAGATTATCTGTGCCGTTTTTGTGTACGGAATAGGCACATTTCTTCCTGATGCTTTGCAGGTCATGAAGTATATCGGAGCTGCTTATATCCTTTGGCTTGTGATACATATTGCTATAAGCAAGCCTGAAGTCAGTGAAGAGCAGGGATCGGCCTCTTTCATAAAAGGATTCCTGCTGCAGTTTGTGAATATTAAGATCTATATGTTCGGGATTACAGCGCTGACAGGGTTCATTACCCCATATAGTAAGGCTCTGTGGGTTCTGATCGTGTTTGAACTTCTGATCGCAACGATTGGAACGATTGCAACTTCAACTTGGATTGGTACCGGAATTTTGATACAGAATTTCTACATAAGGCATTACCGGATTATCAATATCATTCTGGCACTGACTTTACTGGAATGCATATGGAGCATATTGCGATAGCAAAATTCCAGTTTGTATGTGTCTGAATAAATGAATAGTAATTACCAGCTGGAAGCCAGTGCAAATTGTGCTTCCGGTTTTTAGTTGCCGGAATTTCCGGCAATGAACCACAACTACACATGAAGTTGGCAAGACAGATGCCAATTACTTTAGACCGATTGCTTTTCAACAAGAAAGGCGTCGGTCATTTTTTATGCCACGAGGAGGAGAACAAATGGCAAGACGATCAAGATATCTGCACTATAACGAACAAATGACTGCGCTGATGGAGCGCGGCAATCTTTCGCAGATTCCGGCGGACAGGAACCACACCCGCGGATCCGTGATAGAGAAACTGAAAATGCTGGGAGCAGCGGAGCTACATAAGAATGCGGGAAAAGCAGACCCAAAGGGAGGCAGCAATGGATAAGGAAGAACTTGTTTTTGCGACAATTGAGGATCTGATCCGATATCTTGGCGAATGCGGAGAGGATGTACAGATCCACATGGAAATTGAGGTAGAAGGGGAAAGGAGGGCACCTGATGCCGCGGAAGAAGGAGACAGCTGGTCAGTATTCCATAGATGATTACCGACTGAAGCAGGTGGATATCCGCTTGAAACTGATGGAAGGGCCATCCTATTACAGCCAGATACCGCTTACGAGCCCGGAAGGCGCAGCGGCAGTTATGCGGGATGTGCTGAAGGAGCTTGACTGGGAGTGGGTATGCGTTGTCAATATGGACAATCACTTAAAGCCCGTAAACTTTAACATCGTCTCTATAGGCAGCATCAATCAGTCACTTGTGCCGATCCAGAACATTTTGAAGAGTGGTATCCTCTCGAACTCCAGCAACATCATGCTGATGCACAATCATCCCTCCGGCGATAACGAGCCGAGCCGGGAGGACATACAGCTCACAAAGCACCTGGTCGAGGCGGCAAAACTCATGGAGAGGAGGTGATGACAGATGGCGGCGACACGGCTGATTGCGATGCACGTGAATAAGGGGAATTCCATACGGCAGTGTCTGAAGGATCGGACCGACTATGCAAAGGATGGGGAGAAAACCCAGAATGGTCAGTATGTCTCCGCCTACGCCTGCGATCCGGAAACTGTCGATCAGGAATTTCTGCTCTCGAAGAACGAGTACCTCCGTATTACCGGGCGACAGATTCCGGGGGACATTATCGCTTACCAGATCCGGCAGTCCTTCAAGCCCGGCGAGGTTTCCGCAGAAGAGGCGAACAGGATCGGATACGAAACGGCGATGCGCTTCACACACGGGGAGCACGCGTTCATCGTCGCAACCCATACGGACCGCGCGCACATCCACAATCACATCATCTTTAATTCCACCAATCTCTCCTGCGACCGGAAATTTAAGGACAGCTGGTTCATCGCCCTTGCGCTGCAGAAACTGAGCGATCAGATCTGTCTGGAGCATTGCCTGTCCGTCATCAAGCCACGAAAGCCGGGGGAGAGGGATAATACACCTCCCTATCACCGCGTCTCCTTCCGGCATATGCTGAAGGAGAACATCGATGCGATCCTCGTTTCAAAGCCGGAGAGCTTTGAAACATTTCTCGAAGTACTCAGAGACAAGGGCTATGAAATCAAGAGCGGGAAGAATCTGGCGGTCAGAGGAAATGGACAGAACCGCTTCATCCGGTTTCGCTCTCTTGGCAGGGGTTATACGGAGGAGGATATCCGGAAACGGATTACCGGCGAACTGGAATTTGATCCGGAAGA
>JBJEMO010000208.1:0-1939 GCA_051879715.1 Bilifractor sp. | reverse complement strand
CGGAGGAGGATATCCGGAAACGGATTACCGGCGAACTGGAATTTGATCCGGAAGATGCAGGAAGGAAAGGGCAGAGGATACGAGCGCTGGGCGAAGATTTTCAACGTGAAACAGATGTCCAAGGTATTGCTCTATCTGCAGGAGCATGATATCCGCGACTACGAGGATTTGGAGAAAAAGGCGAAGTCGAGTGCCGACAAGTTTCATGTCCTGTCCGATGCCATCAAGGAAAAGGAGGCAAGACTCCAGGACATCGCCTATCTCAAGATGCAGATCATCAACTATGCAAAGACAAGAGATGTCTATGCTGAATACCGGAAGACCGGGTACAGCAAAAGATTTTTGGAAAGCCATCGGGAAGAGATCTTTTTGCATCAAGCGGCAAAGAAAGCATTTGATAAGCGGGGGCTTAAGAAACTTCCGCGCGTAAAGGATTTGTCTTCCGAGTACGGCAGTATCCTTGCAGAAAAGCGAAAGCTTTATGAGGAGTATCGCACGGTCAAGAAGGAGATGATGAACTACCAGATCGCAAAGCAGGACATCGACCGGTTCCTGAAGATCGATGAGGAGCAGGGACGAGAACAGGAGAAAACAAGATAAGGAAATATCGATGATCAATGGGCAGGTGGCAGTCATGAGGCTGCTGTCTGCCCTCTTTTTTTATTGCCGCAAAACGGCGGCGGTAGAAAGTGCCAGACTCCTCTGGCGCGCAGCCTGTCCGCAGGACAGTTCTCGGGGGATTGGGGGATGCCCACCAACAAGCGGAGTCCTTTTTGTACAAAAGGACACTGCTTGCCAATACTGGCCTTACAACATTAATGCTTCTAATAAATCAATCTGAACTCTAAGAACTTAAAACTAAAATTGAAGAACGCGTTGTCATAAAAGACTATCAAAAGTATAATGGATATAATTATGATACATCTGTTTATGATTGTAAATTCAGCGCAAATTTAGTATGAGGGAAAACAAATGTCATTGTCTTATAACGGCCTTTGGAAGTTGTTGATTGATAAGAATATGAACAAGATGGACCTGATGAAGGTTGCGAACATCAGCAGTGGGACAGTTGCAAAAATGACAAAAGGGGAACCGGTTGCCATGATGATCCTAATGAAAATCTGCGATAAACTGGAGTGTGACATTGGTGATCTTGTACATTATCTTCCAGACAGAGACAATACACAAACACATTAAGCAGATAAAAGAGGCAGCAATTTAGTGGAAACATTCAATAATACGACGAAAGTTGTAAAAGACGATCTTGTTAAGAAAATTAAATCGGGAAGCAAAGTATCTATCGCTGCGGCATGCTTCTCAATCTATGCGTATCAGGCGTTGAAGGATGAACTGGAGAACTGCGATGAATTCCGCTTCATCTTTACATCACCGACGTTCGTTGCAGAAAAAACGCCAAAGGAACGGAAGGAGTTTTATATCCCTCGTTTGGATCGGGAGAAAAGCCTGTATGGAACAGAGTTTGAAGTACGTCTTCGGAATGAGTTGAAGCAGAAAGCTGTGGCAAAAGAGTGTGCTGACTGGATGCATCGCAAGGCTTCCTTCCGAACCAACACTACCAGAGAAGGAATGAATAATTTCCTTGTCGTTGAAAATCCGGAGGACTCCTATACCTATATGCCGATGAACTCGTTCACGGCAGTTGATCTTGGATGTGAGCGCGGAAACAACATCAGCAACATGGTGACCCGGTTTGAGAACCCAGCCAGCAAGGAGTTCTTAAGCCTGTTTGAAAATGTCTGGAATGACAAGGAAAAGCTGACCGATGTGACAAATGAAGTCATTGATATGATCAGCACAGTCTATCAGGAGAATTCTCCTGAACTGATTTACTTCATGACGCTTTACAACATTTTTAATGAGTTTCTCGATGATATTTCAGAAGATGTCCTGCCAAATGAAGCGACCGGATTCAAGAACA
>JBJEMO010000207.1:0-6268 GCA_051879715.1 Bilifractor sp. | reverse complement strand
AAGATAGAGAATCTGAAACGAAGATTACCACAGCCATATCGGCACTGGATTACTTTGTTTATAAGATCAATACAGCCTGCCAGGAGGAGGGCATTAAATGTCCGGAAATACTCGTAATACGCCAGGAAAATGCCAATCAGGTAAAGGCTGAAGAGGTCGACCGGATCGTAGAACATATTCGAAGTCTGAAAGAGACATCATCCGGATTTGAGCCGGATTTGTATATTGATATTCATGGGGGACTCCGTCCTGCGCAGCAGACAATCGAGAATGTACTTTCTTTACTGCGGCTCGAAAATATTCCTATCAATACCAGTCACATATATAGTGTTGAATATGATAATTCACGAAAAGTGGGAACTATCATCTTGGGTGGCGAAAGTATAGGAATTTTGAATTTTATTACTGGTATTCACGAAGTCATTCATTATGCCAGAACAGATTCTCTAAGACAGTATCTGAACAGTAACCCCACTTCCCGGAAGGAAGAGAAGAAACTGCTCAGTGCTTTGGAAAACCTCGCTGAATCTATTCAGATGTGTCAGATAGGAAACTTTGAAAAGGACATACGCGGTTTAAAATATAAGATAGAAAAGGTAAGAAACGAAAAAGAAGACAGTTATCTGAAGACGTTTCTGAACCTGATTGAAGAAAATTACTCTGAGCTTCTGGATGAGGGTGACTGGAAAAAGAATGAAGATGGCAGTTTTATTATTTCAGTTCCCAATGAAATAAAATTTTGCCTTCATAAAGGATTTTATCAACAGGCTCTGACACTCATCGAGGGAAGGATGCCGATTTATCTGCAGGAAGTCGGCGTCTTTCAATATGACGAGGCGGCGAAACAAAATCTCATCAATTCCGGCAGAAAATACTACGAAGGAAATGATGCCACAATCTGGATCTTCAACAATACGTTTCCAGGCAGCCAATATCGGGAAAATCCGATTCATTTCTATAATGCAAATATTAAGATTGGAAATAAAATCAAGGTTGGCATGGGAAAGCAGGAGGATCCGGGTGCGGAAGAGGTGGTCAATGAATTCCTAAGCCTTCATTTTTCCTTGAAACAGCAGAGAAACGTTGCCAATCATGCGGACCCCCATACTCTTCGGAACCCGTATGAAACAAACTCCGATGAGCAGGATCTGGTACAGAGAATAAAAGATCAGATATCTCGATATCTGATCTGTGTGCAGACCCTCGAAGAGGAAGATTACTGGTTTAAAATCCAGGCAGAGTAAGTTTTTTCCTGATTATCAGGGTGGAAAGGCGGCGCAAAAACCGCCTTTCTTTCTGTCATGATACATTCCACCTTGTATCCTGCGCTCCCGTTTTTTATATCTAGGTTGACTGACACTGAAGCCCGGGAAGCCTCATAAATACTGGCAAAAATCATTATCTCTAGCAAGGAGGGACTTCTGTGTTAGAGCTCGGTGAGTTTGACCATTCAGAGCCCAGAGAGATTAACCATTTTCAGCCAATACAAAATCGCCAATGCATCATGTGTGGTGATTGATTGTTTCAAGTTACACAGTCTTTATGTCTGTGTGTGTTACTTCACCAGCGTCAAGGCCATAGGTTTCACATTTGCGGCCACGGTAACTGGCTCCTTTAATCATGTAAACGACTGCATCGTCAAAGATCCGGTCCAATGAACATAGAAGCGTGTCATCCTCACTGAAGAACTCACCCCATTCATCCGGGGTCTTGTTACTGGTGAAGATCATAGTACTTGGTCCTTCCTTATTGTAGCGCCGGTCAACGACATCGAAGAATAACCTCGTGTTTTCCTTATCGAAGACACATCGTCCGATTTCGTCGATGATCAGACATGAAGGCTTGACCAACCCGTTGACTACATTGCCCTCCCTTCCGTTTTTTCTGGCATCATTCAGACGCTGGTTTAATTCGGAAGCTTTGAGGAAGTAAGTTTTGTAACCCTGAAGGCAGCATTCCCGCCCGAAGGCCATTGCCAGGTGAGTTTTTCCGACTCCCTGCGGGCCAATAAAAGCCAGATTCCTTCTGGAATAAAGAACCGCAAGAGACCGGAGATTTTTCAAGCTGTCCCGGTGTTTCCCATGCAGCTGTGAAAAATCAAAGTTATCAAATGTTTTCGGTGCTTTTACTGGAAGGCGGCTGAGCTTTAACAGGGTACTGACCATTGTGTCATACTTCTTCTGCTGAAGATAAGCAAACAGGTCTGAAATGACCTCCAGATCATGCATACTGTATTCCTTTTCCTCAGCAAAGCTTGCTAATTCCGCCGTGTATACATCCAGCTTCAAAGCTTTTGCAGACTCCTGGATCTGCTCGATAACCGCATTATTCATCCCAGAGGCCCTCCTTGAAGTTGAACTTTTCAAATCCGGAGGCTTTCTTGGGAGGCTCGATCTGGAAGATTCTGGATTTCACAGGCATCGTCGGGAACTCTTCCGGCTGGTCTTTCAGATACTGGTCCTTGCAGAAACTGTCCTGACGGCTCCATGTAACATTGTGCTCTGTCAGCAGTTTCGAGAGGTCTTCTGAGTAGATGTACAGTGTAAAACGGTCACGGCGTACTCTGCAGATCTTTTTCGTATACCAGTATGGAACACCAAAGCGGCGTCCCTCATAGTTTACGAAACCATCAAAGGAGATCTTCCTTGCAGGACACATGCAGACAGATGCAGGTCCTTTGAATTCTCAAGTACTTTGGCAACGGACCTGCATCTGTCTGCATGTCTGTCAGCGGGAATGCAGTCTACCTGCTGATGATACTCATGGTTGTGTTTTTCACACCACCGCAGGGCTTCGTAATTCAGATCTGTAATGGTTCCGAACACCCTCCCGGCCATAAAGTTGCCTTTGACATACCGGATCAGGCGTTCAACCTTGCCTTTTGTAAAAGGATGTCTTGGCTTACAGAGCTTTGTCTGAAAGCCTATAGTTTTCATAAAGCTTTCATACTCCGTGTTCCACAGAGGATGTCCAAAAGCGTCGCGTCCGATAACAACGCTTTTCATGTTGTCTGTCAGAACGTACCGTGGAACACCCAGATACACGAAAGCATGAATCATACCGATGAACAGGTTTTCCTGCTTGGCATTGGGAAAGAATTCCACATAAAACATTCCGCAATGATGGCAGATCATTGCAAAGCAGGCAGCCCGGTAGGTGTTCTGGTCATTGGTAACAACGTCGAGGAATCCCCAGTCCATCTGGTAGGCTTCTCCCGGGTTTGTAGAATAACGCCTGCCACGGTTTCCCTGCGGTGCCACAAGCTCGCGTTTGGCGGAAATCAGGTCTTTATGACCGGATATATACCTCTTGACGGTTGAAAGACTCCCGGTAAAACCGGACTCTTCAAGGCGCTCAAGGCAGACGTTGGAATTAGAAATTCCCTGTTTTAACAGGCTGTCGATAATTCCTGTGAAACCGGTCAGGACTGTTGTGGCAGCTTTACGGCCTTTAAGTGCAGACGGCTTAACAATAAATCCGTTTTTCTTGAGACCTCTGAGCCTGCCACGGGAAATGCCTGTCATTCTTTCCAGTTCTGCCAGATTTACCTTTTGGAGAGAGAAGGCAGCTCCCTGTTCCATCTTTATCTTGTTGATGGCTTGTGTTATGATTTCTTGGAAGTCATTACATAATTCATCTTCATCATTCATGATTCCTCCTATCTGATGCATTGGCTTACATCAATTATAGGAGTCGAAGACAATTATGTAATGGCTTTTTTCGTTGGGCTGAAAATGGTTAATCTTGCTGATCTAAAATTGGCTATTTTCACCGAGCCCTAATACCGATGGATATGCCGGCAGAAGCCAGGACACAGAAGATCCAGGGAAAGACCTATGTCTTCATAGATACACCTTTCTGGAACGCTGAAAAGCGTCGCTGAGAGCATAAACGCAACTATATCGGAATGCTGGAACAGGATGAATTCATCCCGAACAGCAAGTACCTGCGGCCGCTGCAGGAGAAAAAACCGCTGAAACGCGGCCCTGTTCCGGTCGAAGAATGCAGGCAGTGGCTCTACGGAGCCACATATCTGCTTGACCAGATCGGAGACAAGCTCGGGATCACTGATGAATCTCAAGGCATCGTTTTCTTCACGCTATAAGCAGATACTTTCAATCAGCTATTTCCTGGTCCTTGAGTACGGTATGTCAATGTACCGTTTCCATAAATGGGGCCTTACCCATAAGCATCCATTCGGAGAGGACATCCCATCTCAGCGGAGCGACGATCTCTTTTCGGAGCTCTCTGAATCAGGAAAGATGGAATTCTTCCGGAGACAGGCAAAGCGCCGGTCCGAGAAAGAATACCTTGCTTTTGATACTACATCGATCTCTTCCTACTCTGAGCTGATACATCTGGCCAAGTACGGAAAGAACAAGGAAGGAGATGATCTTCCACAGATCAACCTGGCACTGCTCTACGGCGAGATATCCAGGCTTCCGGTCTACTACAGGAAACTTGCAGGCAATACTGCCGATGTCTCCACCATAAAGAACCTGATCAGGAATATCGACTTTCTCCAGATGGAGAAGCTCAGTTTCGTATTGGACCGCGGCTTCTTCAGTGAAGCCAACATCAACGACCTGATGAAGCACCACCATATATTCCTCATCGGCGCCAGGCTGAATCTGAAGATCGTAAAGAAGCACCTGGATGCAGTCCGTGGAGATAAGCTTATCTCCTGGGAGAACTATCATGATGACATCGGACTTTATGTAACTTATGTAACCAGCTTCACCGAGGAATGGGACTATCATGAAGATAATCCCAGAACCGGCGAAAGCATTGATGCCAAGCGCAGAGTCTACGTCCATCTCTACTTCAATGCCCAGCGCTGCACAGATGAAAGAGTTACCTTCTCAAAATATCTTACAAGACTTCAGCGTGAGCTGGAATCCGGGAATCGGAAAGAGGACCATGAAGAAGCTTATCAGCGCTTCTTCGAAGTGCATGAAACACCTAAGCGTGGAATGAAGGTCATTCCGAAAGAAGATGCCATCCGCAGGAAGCAGAAGGACTTTGGATACTTTGCTCTGATTTCCAATGGTATCAAGGAAGCGATCCGGATCTATCGTACCAGAGATCTGGCCGAGAAGTCCTTTGCAAACCTGAAAGAACGGCTTGATATGAGACGTATGTCAGTCTTCTCAGCTGAGAACTTCGAGGGTAAGCTCTTTGTGCAGTTCGTTGCTCTTATGCATCTCTCCTACATCAAGAAGATGATGGAGAAGCATGATCTGTACAGAACTATACGATGGACCAGCTCCTGGATGAAAAATCTTTCTCCTGAACAGAAAGAACTATGTGATCGCATGATTGAATGCTCTGGGTCTAAGGACAAGTACGGCCAGACTCTTGTATTTTCCCTGAATCAGACGCATGCAATTTCTTTGACCAAGCTGTTTAATAAAGCAGGAATTCCTGCGGATTATGTCATATCCGGTACCCGAGAAATGTTTACGGGTGCCAGCAACTCGTCTGCAGAAAATGAGAGGAAGAAACTTCTGCGGAAGTTGACACCGGAGGAAGTCGAGAAGTATATTGAAGGTGTAGACGAAGGGTATTCCTGACTTCTGGTCCAATGGCCCAGAAGTGATTTAAGGGAACTAAGGACAGGAGGAATCATTTGATTCAACACATTTACTTTGATATGGACGGGGTTCTTGCAGACTTTGACCGAGGTGTACGGGAGCTCTGTCAGATGGAGCCAGTGGAGCAGGGAAGCGGGAAGAAAGCGGATGATGCACTCTGGACTGCGGTTGCGAAGGTGGATCACTTCTATGACCGATTAGAACCTAAGGCAGGAGCAGTCGGGATGTTCCAGGCACTGTATAGGAAATTCGGCAATAAGTGTGAAATCCTGACCGGAATTTCTAAACCACATCGGCATATTCTGAACGCAGGTGAAGATAAGACGAATTGGGTCCATCGGCTCCTGGGTCCGGATGTTAAGGTTCATATTGTCTACCGGGAAGAGAAGCCGGATTACTGCAAAGGAAAAGACGATATCCTGATTGATGATTACCCGAAGAATATCCGTGAGTGGAAGGAAATCGGAGGCACCGGGATCCTCTTTGAAAGCCCAGAGAAGACACTGCAGATGATTGAAGATATAGATTGAGCATCTTCCAACAGTATGGGGAAGATGCTCATGGGGATGAAATTACAGTTTATTCAGCATTGTTATCTGGAGCTTTGTTCTGCACATATTTAACCTGAATTATTCACCGCGTTGCGGTGCCAGCGGCTGAAAGCCGCATAGTTA
>JBJEMO010000206.1:0-38304 GCA_051879715.1 Bilifractor sp. | reverse complement strand
TCCCGACCTACACCCTTAGCAGGGGCGCCTCTTCGGCCTCTTGAGTACTTCTCCATGCCCTTGTCAAGAATGACTTTTACCTCACCTTTACAAAAAATAAGGTAAAAATTAATGCGTCATTCGCATGACGCAGTGTAAATTATATAAAATCAGAATTTGTTTGTCAATGATTTTTTAGGAATAGAATCAATTTTTTCCGGACAAAGCCATATCGTATACATTATTGCCCATAGAATCAATCGCCACGATAACAGGAAAATCCTTTATCGTCAGCTTACGTATTGCCTCTGTTCCAAGATCATCGTATGCTATCACCTGCGAAGAAATAATTCTCTTTGAGAGCAGAGCTCCTGCTCCTCCTACGGCCGCAAAATAGATGCATCCATTTCGCACAATAGCATCCGTAACTTCCCTGGTCCGGCGCCCCTTTCCGATCATTCCACGTAAACCAAGATCCATCAGCTGTGGCGCATATTTATCCATTCTGCCAGCCGTGGTTGGCCCGGCAGAGCCAATTGGTCTTCCTTCTCTTGCCGGAGAAGGTCCCATGTAGTAAATGATACTTCCATTTATATCAAAGGGCAGCTTTTCACCGGCATCCAATGCCTCTTTCATTCTTTTATGTGCAGCATCTCTGGCAGTATAAACTGTTCCTGTCAGATATACATAATCTCCTGCATGGAGACTTCTGATGTCTTTCTCACACATAGGTACTTTTATATGTTTTTCCATGCTCCCGGATCCTTTCTCCAACATGCCATATTATTGGTGTTTAGTTTATAGGTAAACTGTATAAGAAATTGTCTTGAATTTCATGAGCATACATCTTTTGACCCTGATATCATAACTATTTTTTAACACCATTATTTTTCTTTTTCAAAGGATTCTCACCGCATGCCTGTTTACATGGCAGCACATATTTACAGCTACAGGAAGACCTGCAATATGTGTGGGATATGTATTGATATTTACAGCAAGAGCTGTAACCTTTCCTCCGAGTCCGCCAGGTCCGATTCCAAGCTGGTTGATTCTTTCCAGAAGTTCTTCTTCCATCTGTCTGACGTAAGGAATTTCAGAGTGTTCTCCTGCAGGTCTTGTAAGAGCCTGTTTTGCCATCAATGCGGCTTTTTCAAACGTACCTCCTATACCAACTCCGACAAATACAGGTGGACATGCATTCGGACCGGCATCCTTTACGACCTGTACAACCGCATCCTTTACACCCTCTGCTCCCTGTGCCGGCTTCAGCATAAAGATTCTGCTCATATTTTCACTGCCAAATCCCTTTGTTGTAACTGTGAGCCTCACCTGTTCTCCAGGAACAATATTGTAATAGATGACTGCCGGTGTATTATCCTTTGTGTTTTCTCTCTCGAGAGGGTCTCTTACAACAGATTTTCTCAGATATCCCTCTGTATAACCCTGTCGTACTCCCTCATTGATTGCATCTTCGAGATTACCGCCAGTAAAGTGAACATCCTGTCCGATATCGAGAAAAACAACTGCCATTCCGGTATCCTGACAGATCGGAATCTGGTCCTCCTTTGCGATCCTCAGATTTTCCTGCAGCTGCTGCAGAATCTGCCGCCCAAGAGGTGATTCTTCTTTATCAGTCGAATGCATCATACATCTTTCCATATCCTCGGAAAGTGCATAGTTGACAGATATGCACATTTCTTTTACAGCTTCTGTTACCTTGCCGACATCCAGGTTCCTCATGATTAATCTTTCACCTCTTCTGTATCATCCTCTTCCGGCTGAACAACCTTTGCGATGCTTGCCACGGAATCCATGACATTCATCAGCTTCACACCTGTTGCGCTGCGACTCAGAACAGAAATTCCATTTACCGGTGTACGGATTATTATGCCACCCTTCGTGATCAGCATGATTTCATCTTCACTGTTCACAGCCTTCATACCTACAAGTTTCCCTGTACTTTCCTTCAGATGAATTGCACGGATACCAAATCCTCCACGGTTCTGCACACGGAAATCATCAAAAAGGGTTCTCTTTCCAATTCCATTTTCTGTGGCAAAGAGCAGATACTCTCCCTGCTGACGAATCTGCATTGCTACTACCGCATCGCCATCACGTAGTGTAATTCCCTTTACACCCATGGACATTCTTCCAGTCGGCCGGACATTCTTTTCATTGAACCGGATGGCCATACCATCTGCAGTTGCAAGCAGCACGTCCTGTGTTCCATCCGTATATTTCACCTCAATCAGATCATCACCTTCATTTAATGTAATCGCAGCCAGACCTGATTTTCTCATATTGCGGAAGGCTGGTACCGGCGTCTTCTTTACAAGACCTTTCTTTGTTGCCATGAAGATATACTGATCCTCATGGAATTCAGAGATCGGAATAACCGCTGTTATTTTTTCATTCGGAAGCAGCTGCAGCAGATTGATGATTGCTGTTCCTCTTGCAGTTCTTCCCGCTTCCGGAATTTCATAGGCCTTCAGTGTATAGGCACGTCCCATATTCGTAAAGAACATCAGATAATCATGAGACATGGTCATGAAAAGATCCTCGATATAATCATTATCAAGAGTCTGCATTCCCTTGATGCCTTTTCCGCCACGATTCTGACTATGAAAATTATCCGGTGACATTCTCTTGATATACCCGAGTCTGGACATGGTAATAACTGTGTTTTCCTGCGGAATCAGGTCCTCTGCTGAAATATCATAGATATCATGTCCGATCCTTGTACGACGGTCATCACCGTATTTTTCCGCTATTTCATGAATTTCTGTGCGGATGACACCCAGCAGAAGCTTTCTGTCTGCCAGTATTTTCTTATACTCAATGATCTTTTTCTGAAGATCATCAAATTCCGCCTGAAGCTTGTCCCGTTCCAGACCGGTAAGTGTACGCAGACGCATGTCCACAATTGCCTGTGCCTGTGGGTCCGTAAATCCGAATTTGGCAATCAGATTTGCCTTGGCTTCTGCAGTATTGGCTGAAGCCCGGATCGTATGAATTACTTCATCGATGATGTCGAGGGCCTTTAACAGACCTTCCAGGATATGCGCCCTTTCCTGGGCTTTATTCAGATCATATCTGGTTCTTCTTGTGACAACCTCTTCCTGATGCTGCAGATAATATTTCAGCATATCAAGCAGATTGAGAATCTTCGGCTGATTGTCTACAAGAGCCAGCATGATAACACCAAAGGTATCCTGCAGCTGTGTGTGCTTATAGAGCTGGTTCAGGATAACATTTGCATTTGCATCACGTCTGACATCGATCACAATCCGCATACCCTCACGGTTAGAATGATCATTGATTGCGGTAATTCCATCAATCTTCTTGTCACGCACAAGCTCAGCAATCTTCTCAATCAGACGCGCCTTGTTCACCATATAGGGAAGCTCTGTGACAATAATCTGACTTTTTCCATTGGGAAGCGTCTCAATATTCGTGATTGCACGCACACGGATCTTCCCCCGCCCTGTACGATATGCATCTTCAATGCCTCGGACGCCGAGTATTTCAGCCCCCGTTGGAAAATCAGGTCCCTTGATGATCTGCATAACCTCATCCAGAGAGGTCTCCCTGTCCTCTTCAACTTGATTGTCTATGATTTTCTCAACTGCACGAACGACTTCACGAAGATTATGGGTCGGAATATTCGTCGCCATACCGACTGCTATACCGGAGGCACCATTTACCAGAAGATTCGGAATTCTGGCAGGAAGTACGACAGGTTCCTTTTCCGTATCATCAAAGTTCGGCACAAAGTCCACGGTATCCTTGCCCATATCCCGGACCATTTCCATGGAAATTTTGCTCAGTCTGGCCTCTGTATACCGCATAGCTGCAGCACCATCTCCATCAACCGAACCGAAATTGCCATGTCCGTCTACAAGAGGATAACGCATATTCCAATCCTGGGCCATTGTGACCAGGGCACCATAGATCGAAGAATCTCCATGTGGATGATATTTACCCATTGTATCGCCGACAATACGTGCACATTTTCTGTGTGGCTTGTCGGGTCCGTTATTCAGTTCGATCATGGAATAGAGAATCCTGCGCTGCACCGGCTTCAGACCGTCACGGACGTCCGGAAGTGCCCGGGATGCGATGACACTCATCGCGTAATCGATGTAGGAATCTTCCATTTTCTTCTTGAGATCTACTTCCTCAATTCGATCGAAGATTTTATCATCCATTTTCATATGCCTTTCCTTCTGATTGTTTCACTATTGCTGCCCACTATTTCACATTGCATTACAGATCAGCGAACTCATAAACACAATTCTGTATATTCTCATCAGATATCCAGATTCTTGACATCCTTTGCTCTTTCCTCAATGAACTCCCGACGCGGTTCTACCTTGTCCCCCATAAGAGTTGTAAAGGTCAGGTCTATTTCAGAAGACTCATCCTCATCCATATTGACACGGAGCAGAATTCTATGCTCCGGGTCCATGGTTGTCTCCCAGAGCTGATCTGCATCCATCTCTCCAAGACCTTTATAACGCTGAATCTTGTTGGATGGATCTCTGCCGATTTCATTGAGAATTTTGTTCAGCTCATCATCACTGTAAGCGTACCAGGATTTTTTATTCCGTTCCACCTTGTACAGTGGCGGCTTTGCCAGATATACATGACCCTGTCTGATCAGCTCAGGCATAAACCGGTACAAAAATGTAAGCATAAGCGTCGCGATATGTGCACCATCCACATCCGCATCGGTCATGATAATAATTTTGTCATAGCGAAGCTTTGTAATATCAAAATCCTCATGAATACCGGTTCCAAACGCCGTAATCATGGACCTGATCTCCGCGTTGCCATAGATCCGGTCCAGTCTGGCCTTTTCCACATTCAGGATTTTTCCACGAAGTGGCAGGATCGCCTGCGTTTTCCGATTACGTGCAGATTTCGCAGATCCTCCGGCAGAATCTCCCTCGACAATGAAAATCTCACATTTTTTCGGATCTTTCTCAGAACAGTCTGCCAGCTTTCCCGGAAGCGCCAGCCCATCCAGTGCTGTCTTTCTCCTGGTCAGCTCTCTGGCTTTTCTGGCAGCTTCCCTGGCACGCTGCGATACAACTGATTTCTCAATAATAATTTTTCCTACATCCGGATGCTGTTCCAGATATACGGAAAGCTGCTGACTGACAATTGCGTCTACTGCTCCTCTTGCCTCACTGTTTCCAAGCTTCTGCTTTGTCTGACCCTCAAACTGGGGATCTTCAATTTTTACACTGATGATAGCGGTCAGACCCTCACGGATATCCTCTCCGGTAAGATTTTCATCACTGTCCTTCAGAAGCTTCATTTTTCGTCCATAATCGTTGAAGGTTCTGGTGATTGCCTGACGAAAACCGACGATATGCGTTCCGCCCTCTGGTGTCAGGATATTATTGACAAAACCATAGACTGTTTCGTTGTAGGAATCATTGTGCTGCATGGATACTTCTACCATGACACCATTCTGAATACCCTCAAAGTACATGATATCTGGATATAATACCTCAGCACTTCGATTCAGATACTGTACAAACTCCCGGATACCTCCCTCATAATGGAAGGTCTTCTCCTGCTCCTTACCCTCTCTGGTATCCCGTAGCGTGATCTTCAGACCCTTTGTCAGAAAAGCCGTCTCACGCAGCCTTGTCTTCAGTGTATTGAAATCATAGACCGTATCTTCGAAAATTGTTTCATCCGGTTTGAAATCTACACGGGTCCCGGTTTTTTCCGGATCACAGGTTCCAATCACCTTCAGCTTGTACATGGTTTTTCCACGCTCATATCTCTGCTTATAAATCTTTCCCTTGTGGAAAATCTGTACCTCCAGCCAGTCAGACAATGCATTCACGACAGACGCACCAACACCATGCAGACCGCCTGAGACCTTATATCCGCCTCCACCAAATTTTCCACCTGCATGAAGAACCGTGAAAACAACCTCAACTGCGGGAATACCAGCCTTATGATTGATACCTACAGGAATACCACGTCCATTGTCAATGACTGTAATGGAATTATCCGGGTTAATCGTAACCTCTATATTCGTACAATATCCGGCAAGAGCCTCATCCACAGAATTGTCTACGATCTCATAAACCAGATGATGGAGTCCTCTTGATGATGTAGTGCCGATGTACATACCGGGACGTTTTCTTACTGCTTCCAGTCCTTCCAGAATCTGAATCTGATCTGCTCCATATTCATTTGTCACAACGGTTGATTCTGTTTCCATACGTCCTCCTACTTTTCAACGGTTCCATTTACTACGTGAAAGGCTCTGTTTACCGGAAAATGATTTTCAATCAGCTCATCCATGCCTGTACAGGTAATAAATGTCTGTACATCACTCATTCTTTGCAGAAGCATTGCCTGTCTGCTGCGGTCCAGCTCCGACAGAACATCATCCAGCAGCAGTACCGGCGTGTCCAGAGTAATTTCTCTCACCAGATATATTTCCGAAAGCTTCAGAGACAGGGCAGCACTTCGCTGCTGCCCCTGCGAGCCATAATGTCTGATATCAATACCATTTACGATTACCTTAAAGTCATCTCTGTGCGGGCCTTCCGTTGAGGTCTTCATTTTCAGGTCCTTTTCCCTGCTCTGCCTCAGCTTTTCCCTGAAATTTTCTGTTTCAACCTCAGGTTCATAGATAATTTCTATTTTTTCTTTTCCATTTGTCAGATTTTCATGAATGCCCTCTATAATTTCATTAAGATGATCAATGAATCTGCCTCTTGCCTTAATGATATGCATTCCATGGGTTACCATCTGCTCATCCCATATATCCAGTGTCGGGACAAGTGAAGGATAAAAAGGAATATCCTTCAGCAATGCATTTCTCTGCGTCAGTATTCTGTTATACTCTGCAAGCTCTGTATAGTATACCTTGTCAAGCTGACAGAGCTCACTGTCCATGAATCTTCGGCGCTTTTCCGGTCCTTCCTTGATCAGATAAAGATCCTCAGGCGAAAAAAAGACAATGCTGATCATTCCAAAGAGCTCTGAAGCCTTTCTGATCGGAATACCATCAATCGCAACTCCCTTCTTTCCATTCTTCTTCAGGTGCATGTCTACTCTGTGAGAGACATTATTTCTGTTGAAGGTCAGACGAAGGTGTGCCTCTTCCTCTCCAAAGCGGATCATCTCACGATCACGACTGCCCCTGTGGGATTTTGTCGTTCCGGCGAGAAGAATTGCCTCCAGGATATTTGTCTTTCCCTGGGCATTATCGCCGTATAGAACATTCGTCTCACGGTCAAAGTGAAGAGAAATCTGCTCATAATTTCTGAAATTTTTGAGTTCCAGTGATTCTACATACATACTGTTTCTGAATCTTATGCCATTTTATGATTTCGATGTTACTCTTACATCTTTACCTTTATATGAGAAAACATCTCCCGCATAAAGTTTTCTGCCCCTTCGGGTATCTGTCTCTCCATTTACCTGTACCTCGCCATTCTGAATTGCAAACTTGGCTTCCACGCCCTCGTCAACCAGACCAGCGAGCTTCATTGCCTGTCCAAGCTTAATAAACTCATCCTTGATTGTAATGGTATCCATCTTTTTTCCTTTTATCGATTATTGACATTTATGTTAACCGGAAGAATCAGATAAATATAAGACTCCTTGTCATCCTTGATGAAACATGGCGCCTTTGCATTAACAAAGTAAATGGAAATATTTTCATCATCAATCACGCGCAGTGCATCCAGAAGAAATTTAGGATTAAATCCGATGATGATGTCCTTTCCTGTTTTCTCCACATCTATTTCTTCATTCATGGAACCGATCGATGAATCGATCTGCAGCTTCATCTGCCCGTCCTCTACATCGATAATGACAGGCATCTTGTCACTTTCACGCACAAGAAGTGTTGCCCGATCAATGCAATTCATGAATTCCTGTCTGTTAATCGTGATTTTCGTCTCATAATCACTAGAGAGCATCTGATCAATTCTGAAATATTCACCATCAATCAGCCTTGAAAGAACGATAGTCTGGTCAAATTCAAATAACATATAATTTTCTGCGAAATAAATATTGACCATATCATCCATTTCACCGGAAAGAATCTTGCTGATCTCGTTTAAAGTCTTGCCCGGAACAACAGCCTTCAGATCAGGGCAGCTGCCGGAAAGCGCAAGATTACGGATTGCAATTCTGTGCCCATCCAGAGATACGACCTTCAACACATTATTGCGGATTTCAAAAAGCTCACCGGTCATCAGTTTATTATTCTCATTGACGGCAATGGAAAAAATAGTCTGACGGATAATCTCCTTCAGTGAAAACTGAGAAATGGAAATAAAATCATTTCTCTCAAATTCGGGAAGATAAGCAAAATCATCGCCGGATTTTCCTGGAATACTGAATATGGATTTCTCACAGGTAATCGTCGCTACATCCTGCTCATTCGTCTCGATCGTGACCTTACTGTCTGGAAGCTTTCGGATAATATCAGAAAAAATCTTTGCATCCAGAGCAATTTTTCCCTTTTCCTCAATTTCACCCTTCACGATTGTTTCAATACCAAGCTCCATATCATTTGACGTGAATTTTATCTGGTTAAAGGAGGCTTCGATCATGATGCACTGCAAAATAGGCATGGTTGTCTTGGCCGGAACAGCTTTCATAACAATATTTACACTGTCTGCGAGATCTGCCTGATTAAAGATAAGCTTCATTGTCTGTACGACTCCTTTCAATATACCTGTCTTTGAAATCGTCTGTCCATTTTTCATTCTTAATGACGAACTAAAGATCAAAATGGAATACGGCCGGTAATTTTGACTGACATTCCGGATCGATGAAAGCGGATCTGATAGATATAGATCATAAAAAAATCCGTAGACTTCGTCTTAGGGAATGTGGAAATGTCAAAAATTCCAATTTAGCGCGCAACGACGCGAAAAAAGGAAAATCATAACTGTGTCAGTTCTCTGCATATATTCTGTCAGAAAAATGTAAATGGAATTTTGTCCACATATATCAACACAGTTTTTATCCACAAAGTCTATAGATTGTGGATAATCTGAAACGAAACACTATATATATAGAAGAAACACATTCAATCATCCTGTATTTTCATGATTCCGGTGCAATTTTCTTTTTCAGAAGATCAATGACTTCCCGCGTTTCCGGTTTGGTCTTGTAGTCCTTGTCAATTTTATTGATTCCATAAATAATGGTTGTGTGGTTCTGTACACCGATGCTTTCAGCAATAGCCTGCAGATTATTGGAAGTCATAGTTCTGCAAAGATACATGACGATCTGCCGTGGATAGGAAATTCTGCGGGATTTAACAGAGCTTTTGATTTCCTCTGGTGTAATATTGAACTGTTCAGCCACGATATCGATGATGTACTCAGGGGTCACAACCCTCTTTTCATTTGGAGAGATGATATCCTTCAGAACGTTCTGTGCCAGTTCCAGGTTGATTTCCTTCTGTTCCAGGTTGGCCATTGCAATGACCTTATTCAGTGAGCCTTCCAGTTCCCTGATATTTGCCTTGACGTTGGAAGCGATATATTCCAGAACTTCGTTGCTTACATTGGATCCGTCCAGTTCCTGCTTCTTGCGTAGAATCGCCATCCGGGTCTCATAATCAGGACTCTGAATATCCGCCATCAGACCCCATTCAAAACGGGAACGGATTCTCTCCTCCAGAACGTCCATATCCTTTGGAGGACGATCTGAGGAAATAATGATCTGCTTTCCGGCAGAATGTAATGCATTAAATGTATGGAAGAATTCCTCCTGGGTTGATTCCTTGCCGATGATAAACTGAATATCATCAATCAGAAGTACATCGACATTTCTATATTTTTCACGGAACTTGGTCAGAGCTGTACTGCTTCCTGCACGGATTGCTTCAATGACTTCATTGGTAAATTCTTCACTTGTTACATACACAATCTTCATGGAAGGATTGTTTTCCAGAATAAAATGTGCAATGGAATTCATCAGATGCGTCTTGCCAAGTCCTACACCTCCGTACAAAAAAAGAGGATTGTATACAGTACCCGGTGATTCGGCAACAGCAAGAGAAGCTGCATGAGCAAACTGATTGTTCTTGCCGACAACAAAGGTATCAAAAGTATATTTCGGGTTCAGACCTGCAAGAATGGACTCATTCTTTACCTGCTTTTCCTTGCTTGCTTTTTCTGCGTCCTGCGGGAGAATAAAATAAATTTCGCAGTCCATTCCGGTAATTTCACCAATTGCTGCCTTGATTGGAAGCTTGTATTTCTTTGATACATAGTCCAGACCAACCTGCTCAGAAGGTACAAGAATGGTAACGTCATGACCATCCACATTGTATACCTTTAAAGGTTTAATCCAGGTCTTAAAAGAAACCTCTCCGAGCTCATGCTCTTCTTTTACCCGTTCCAGAATCTGATCCCATTTTTCTTCAATAATGCTCATAGTTTCCTCTGTTGTCGATCAATAATACTATTTATTTTTTATATATTATTTAAGTATAAAATATACAAAAATGAAGACAAAACACCTCTTTTATATTAAACTAAAACATAAAATTTATCAACATGAGAACAGCTGTTTGACCGCTGATGTGGATGAAATGCACTTCATGTTGATTTGTGCACAAACAGATATCCATTTATAGACGCAGTAAAAAGGCCAAAAAACAAACACTTTACAAAAAAATTACAAAATTATGAACCCGATTTTTGTAAGTTATCAACAAGTTATCCACATTTTTGTTGATAACTTACGTAAACCAAAGAGGATGACATAAAAAAGGTTGATAAATCAGCAGAAATTCTGTTGCAGAATATTGGAAAATATTCTTGACGCGCCGCAGATCCGTGCATATAATCAAATAGATGTTCTCTGGAAAGAGATATGTGACTGCACGGATCTGACCTTTATGATTGACGGATCCGGAAGAATGAAAAGATTGTCTCGCCGCAAAAATCAGGAGCGGTATGTTGAGGAAGATGTTAGGAGGAACTACATTATGAGTAAAATGACATGGCAGCCGAAAAAGGTTGATAAGAGAGTACATGGATTCCGTGCCAGAATGTCAACAAAGGGCGGAAGAAAAGTTTTAGCTGCAAGACGTGCAAAGGGCAGAAAAGTTTTAGCATAAGCATAGATGAAGGCAGACCAGAGACCGCAGTTCAATCTGTGGTCTTTTCTTTTGAAAAGGAATACGAATGAAGTTTTCAGAGAGTCTGAAGAAAAACGCAGATTTTCAGAGGGTTTACCGACAGGGAACATCCATTGCAAATAAATATCTTGTCATGTATATATTGGAAAACCATCTGGAAAAAAACAGGATCGGTATCTCTGTCAGCAAGAAGGTCGGCAACAGTGTAGTACGCCATCATCTTTGCAGACTGGTGAGAGAATCCTACAGATTGGGTGAAGAGAGTTTTTCAAAGGGCTTTGATATGGTTGTGATCTGCAGAATAGCATCGAAGAACTGTACGCAGAAGGAAATCGCGGACGCTTTGTATCAGCTTGGCAGAAGACACCATATACTGGAGCAGAAAGCATGAATCAGAATCTGAAACCAAAGTATGTCATGATACGGGGAATCCGGCTTTATCAGAAGTATTTGTCACCATTGAAGGGAGGAATCAGATGTCCATACATTCCGTCCTGTTCTCAATATGCTGTAGAAGCAATTGAGAAATATGGTGCAGTCAAAGGAGGTTTGCTGGCATCCTGGAGAATTCTCAGGTGCAATCCGTTTTCGCACGGGGGAATTGATCCGGTACCGTAAAAGAAAAGATCAGAAGAATTCCGGGAGGAATAAAATTTGGAACTTCTATTAAGCAAGTCAAGTATGCCATTGATCAAGTATATAGCACAGCTTCTGGGTTGGCTGATGGATGGAATCTATATTGTGCTGGATAAAATTGGCATACCGAATATCGGTCTTTGTATTATTTTCTTTACCATCATCATCTATCTTTGTCTGACACCCGTACAGATCAAACAGCAGAAGAGTTCAAAGGTCATGAATGCAATTCAGCCGGAACTCCAGAAATTACAGAAGAAATATCAGGGAAAAAGAGACACTGCTTCCCAGCAGAAGATGCAGGAGGAGACGATGGCTCTGTATGCAAAGTATGGAGTATCCCCGACAGGAAGCTGCCTGCCTCTGCTGATTCAGATGCCAATCCTGTTCGGACTGTATCAGGTTATTCTTTATATTCCCGGATATGTAAGCAAGGTTGCAAATATTTTCCATGACCTTGCATACAAGGTTACGCAGGTCAGTGGTTATCAGGATATTCTCACAACATTTGTGACGGATAATCATATCCGTGTATATGGCAAGGGTGATTATGCACTGAATCGTGTCATTGATATGATGTATGTGTTAAAGCCATCACAGTGGACAAAGCTTGAAAGTATCAGTCAGTTCTCTTCTTTAAAGACAGAGATGGTGAAGGTTGCTTCTCAGTCTGCGAGAATTAATAACTTTCTCGGCATTAATATTTCTCAGAGCCCTTGGGATGCAATTAAAACAGGCTTTGGGAGTATTATTGGCGGAACAGCAACGGTTGCAATTGTCGGAGCATTGATTGCCGGTATTCTGGTTCCTGTACTTGCCTGGTTTACACAGTGGCTGACCATGAAGCTGATGCCGCAGCAGTCTGCAGGTGATGATTCTATGACCCGTCAGATGAACAGCATGAACGCAATTATGCCGATTTTTTCAGCTGTATTCTGTGTGACTTTAAGTATGGGTATCGGAATCTATTGGATTGCCGGAGCAGTAATCCGTGCCATACAGCAGGTTGTCATCAATAGAAGAATCGGAAAAGTTGATGTTGAAGAAATGATCGAGGCTCAGGCCAGAAAGAACGAAAAGAAAAAAGAAAAAAGTAAGGATTATGTTGCCAATGTAACGCAGAACGCCCGGACCAATGTAAAGCATATTCAGAATGCCAGATCAAATGGAAAGGACATTGATTCCTCTCAGTTTTACAGAGAAGAGGAAGATCTGAAGCCAGACAGTATTACCGCCAAGGCAAACTGGGTCAGGAGCTATGATGAAAAGAAGGGCAATAGAAGGAAATAATAACGGGAGGCATGAACATGGGTTTTATGGAAGTATCCGCTAAGACTGTGGATGATGCCATTACAAAAGCATGTATAGAGCTGGGACTTTCCAGTGATCAGCTGGAAATCCAGGTTATCAGTGAGGGAAGTTCAGGTTTCCTGGGGATCGGAAGCAAGCCTGCTGTCATACAGGTAAGGAAAAAAGAGCAGGCAGTACCTGATAAGGCTGAAGCTAAGAAGTCTTCAGAGAATACCGTAACTTCCGGAAGGGAAAAAATTACTCCAGTTGATGGAGATGAAAAAAAAGCAGAAAAAAAGCCGGCTGTGGCGGCAGAAAAGCCGGCCAAAGAGGCGGATCAGGGAGCAGAAGATAAAAATGCTGTACATAAAAAGTCTGTAAAGACAGATGCTGCAGTTCCCAGGGAAAAGAAGGATATTGTAGCAGAGCGTACTGCTGAAGAAATCGTCACAATGAAAGCTTCTGCATCGAAGTTTCTGGATGGCGTTTTCAAGGCTATGGATTTTCCTGTCAATATCACAATGGATTATGACAAGGAAGAGGGAAGCCTGAACATCGATTTTTCCGGTGATGATATGGGTATTCTGATTGGCAAGCGAGGACAGACCCTCGATTCACTGCAGTATCTCGTATCCCTTGTGGTCAATAAGGATCAGAAGAATTATGTGCGTGTAAAGCTGGATACAGAAGATTACAGAAGACGCCGCCAGGAGACGCTGGAAAATCTTGCAAAAAATATTGCAAACAAGGTACGCAGAACACACCATGCAGTTTCTCTGGAAGCGATGAATCCCTATGAGCGAAGAATTATTCATTCTGCGTTGCAGAACAACCGGTATGTGGAAACGCATAGTGAAGGAAATGAACCTTACCGTCATGTAGTAGTCACTCCGAAAAAAGGTGGCTACAGAGACTGATCTCTGATACAAATCATGATAAAAAAATCCGTTGCATTGAATAAACATACAGATATACTGGAAACATCCGGAGACTCTGTTACATGTTTTTGATGCGGCGGATTTTTTTAGAGGTTTTGTGGATAACTTTTGAGAGATGTTGATAAAGTTCCTTTTGAGAGTACATCAGCCATCTAATAAAAGCAGGAAATTTTATCTGCACACGTATGAAGAAGGAAATGTAGAATGACAGATAAATTTGATGATACTATTGCTGCAATATCAACGGCTATGGCCCCGTCCGGCATTGGAATTGTAAGAATCAGTGGTCCGGATGCTCCGGAAATAGCAGATCGTGTTTACCGATCCAAAAAAGGAAAAAAAATTGCGAATCAGAAGGGATATACCGTTCATTACGGATACATTGAAGATCATGGTGAAATGATCGATGAGGTGCTCGTGATGATTCTTCGTTCACCTCATTCCTATACCGGAGAAAATACGGTGGAAATTGACTGTCATGGCGGTGTCCTTGCAACGAAGAGGGTACTCGAAGCTGTACTTCATGCAGGTGCCAGAGCTGCTGAGCCTGGTGAATTCTCTAAAAGAGCATTTTTGAATGGAAGAATGGATCTTTCTCAGGCTGAAGCTGTCATGGATATTATTTCGGCAAAAAATGACTATGCCCTGAAAAGTGCACAGCAGCAGCTGTCAGGTTCCGTGTCCGCAGAGATCAGGGAGATCAGGGGTAGTCTTCTTTATGAGACTGCTCATATTGAATCAGCCCTGGATGATCCGGAACACATGAGTCTGGACGGGTATGCGCCGGTATTAAAGAAAAAAGTAATTCAGCAAAGAGAAAAAATACAACGTCTTCTTGAGTCTGCTGAGTCGGGCAAGCTGATGCAGGAAGGTATTAAGACGGTGATTCTGGGAAAACCGAATGCCGGAAAATCATCTCTGTTAAACCTGCTTCTGGGTGAAGAGCGTGCAATTGTTACTGATATAGCAGGTACTACCCGGGATGTACTCGAGGAACAGATAAATATACAGGGTATTACGTTACGTCTGTTGGATACAGCAGGTATACGTGATGCAGAGGATCAGATTGAACAGATTGGTATTAACCGGGCAATTACGCAGGCGAGGGATGCAGATCTGATTCTTTATGTAGCAGACAGCTCCGTTCCTCTGGATCAGAATGATCATGAAATCATGAAACTGATAGCGGGGAAAAAGGCTATTATCCTTCTGAATAAAAGTGATCTGCCAACTGTCGTTTCAGAGGATCTGATAAGGCAGGAAATGAAACACTGCGGGCTTCAGGAAGATAATGAAATCGATATTATTGAGATTTCTGCTAAGAATAAAGAGGGTCTCGGGCAGCTTGAAAAACAGATTGAAAAGATGTTCTTCAATGGTAAGATAGTATTTAATGATCAGATCTATATTACAAATGTACGTCACAAGAAAGCACTGGAGGATGCTTATACATCTCTCGGTTATGTGACCAGGAGTATTGATGATGGGATGCCGGAAGACTTCTGGTCGATTGATCTGATGGGAGCAATTGATGCGTTGGGACGCATTACCGGAGAAACACTGGGTGAGGATCTGGTAAATGAAATTTTCTCTAAATTCTGTATGGGAAAATGATATATATTAAATATATATAATATTTATATAATAATATTTTGCTTTAATGAAATCACGGGAATATGTGGATAATTTCCTGATTTTGTTGATAACTTGTATTATTCATTGTTAAAAGGATAAAAAACATGCCTGTTATTGAAAAAAATTATGATGTTGTCGTTGTTGGTGCAGGACATGCAGGATGTGAGGCTTCCCTTGCATGCGCGAGACTTGGTCTCGAAACGATTGTATTTACGATAAGCGCAGATAATATTGCCATGATGCCCTGTAATCCGAATATCGGGGGTACATCGAAGGGACATCTGGTCAGGGAAATAGATGCGCTTGGCGGTGAAATGGGAAAAAACATTGACCGTACATTTATTCAGTCAAAAATGCTGAATAAATCCAAGGGTCCGGCAGTTCATTCTCTTCGTGCCCAGGCTGATAAAAGTGAATACAGCAGAAGCATGCGACGTGTTCTGGAAAAACAGGATCATCTGACGATCAGGCAGGCAGAGGTTTCAGAGCTGATTGTAGAAAATGGAATATGTAAAGGTGTCAAAACATTTTCTGGCGGTATCTATTATAGTAAAGCTGTCGTTCTGTGCACGGGTGTGTATCTGAATGCGAGATGTCTCTACGGTGATACTGTGAATTATACAGGTCCGAATGGCTTACAGGCAGCAACGCACCTTACAGATTCTCTGAAAAAAAATGGCATAGAAATGTTCCGCTTTAAAACAGGAACACCTGCTCGTATTGATGGCAGAACGATAGATTTCTCAAAGATGGAGGAACAGAAGGGAGATGTTCCTGTTGTGCCGTTTTCTTTTTCTACTGATCCTTCCACCGTTCAGATTGAGCAGGAATCGTGCTGGCTTACCCATACAAATGAGAAAACACATGAAATAATCAGACAGAATCTGGATCGGTCTCCGCTTTATTCAGGAAAGATTCATGCAACCGGTCCGCGCTATTGTCCTTCGATTGAGGATAAGGTTGTAAAGTTTGCGGATAAGAGCAGTCATCAGGTTTTTATTGAACCAGAGGGAAAATACACCAACGAGATGTATGTGGACGGAATGTCAAGTTCCATGCCTGAAGATGTACAGGATGCCATGTATCATACAGTTCCAGGGCTAGAGCACGCAAAAATTGTACGTAACGCCTATGCCATAGAGTATGACTGCATTAATCCGGTACAGCTTAAACCAACCTTTGAATTCAAGGCAATTCAGGGTTTGTTCTCTGGCGGTCAGTTTAACGGAAGTTCAGGATATGAGGAAGCTGCGGCACAGGGACTTTATGCCGGAATAAATGCAGCTATGAAGGTAAAGAACCAGGAGCCTTTGATTCTGGACAGGTCTGATGCCTATATCGGGGTACTTGTTGACGACCTCTGCACCAAGCAGACCTTTGAACCCTACAGGATGATGACCAGCCGGGCAGAATATCGTCTTCTGCTTCGTCAGGATAATGCGGATCTCCGTCTCAGAAAGTACGGACACAGAGTAGGATTAATCAGTGATGATGAATATCAGAAAACCTTGATGAAGCAGAAACAGATAGATGATGAAATCAAGAGGGTTTCAGACACCTTTGTAGGGCAGACAAGGAATATACAGGATTTTCTTCTGCAGAATCATTCATCTGCCCTGAACAGTGGATGTTCTATTGCAGACCTGATCAGGAGACCTGAGTTAAATTACAAGATGCTTGCTGCCATCGATCCGGACAGGCCCTCTCTCCCGGATGCTGTCGGAGAACAGGTGAATATTAACATAAAGTATGAGGGCTATATAAAACGTCAGATGAAGCAGGTCGAGCAGTTCAGAAAAAAGGAGAACTGGAAAATACCTGAGAATATTGACTACGAGGATGTTCCAAGCCTGCGTATAGAGGCAAGACAGAAGCTTGAAAAATACAGACCAATCAGTATCGGGCAGGCTTCCAGAATTTCCGGTGTATCCCCTTCTGATATTTCTGTGCTGATGGTCTATCTGGAAAGTAAAAAATAACTTAGACATAGTTCATAAAGGATGGTGAAGCAGGTGAATACAACTGATAAACACCTTGAGACCGATAAAACAGAAATAGAGCAGTCCTTAAAAAATGATCCGGAATTGTTCAGAAGAGAATTGAAAAAGCTGGACCTTCAATTATCTGATAAACAGATAGAGCAATTCATGATAACATATGATATGCTTGTCGAAACAAACAAAGTTATGAATCTGACTGCAATTACGGATTTTGATGAAGTGATTTCAAAGCATTTTTTGGACAGTCTGTCAATTGTAAAGTCTGAATCTATAAGAAATACTTTAGCTGATACTGATGCCAAGGTTATTGATATTGGAACCGGGGCCGGTTTTCCGGGTATTCCGCTTGCCATTGTTTTCCCGGACACGCAATTCATCTTAGCAGATGCACTTTTAAAAAGAGTAAAATATCTGCAGAAATTAATAGATGCTTTGAAATTACATAACGTTACTGTTCTGCAGGGTCGGGCGGAACTGCTGGGCAGGAATCCTTCTTACAGGGAAAATTTTGATCTGGCGGTATCAAGAGCTGTTGCAAATCTCTCACCTCTTTGTGAATATTGTTTGCCTCTTGTAAGAGTAAATGGCGATTTTGTAGCTTACAAGTCTCAAAAGGCAGAGGAAGAAATCAAAACATCTCAGCGGGCAATTTCTCTGCTCGGGGGAAAAATTTTTGAAACATTATCATTTAGGATGGAGTACGGAAATGATGGAGAAATCATGGACCGAATGCTCATCGATATTAAAAAAGTAAAACAAACTCCATCCTTTTATCCGAGAAAAGCCGGAACGCCTACAAAAAAACCATTATAATTATTTTGTATTGCATGTTTCACGTGAAACATATCTGGTAAATTTTAAAATCCAAAATCATAGAGTCTAATCCACCAGAATTTCTGGTGGATTATTATGTTTCACGTGAAACATAGTGGCACTTATTACATTTTATTGATTAACCATGAAATATATTTCTTATTGGTCTGTGAATGTCAATGATACTCACTTCAAAATACAATAAGAAAATGTCTTGCTACAGATCAATGAAGCAAAAATAATTTAATTGTGCTATAGAATGTTTCACGTGAAACATGTATCTATTCAGATATAAAAATGGTATAATCACTCATGTATCACTTTTAACAATTTTTCATTAATGCTTCATTCATACATAGAATGCAAAAATCCTGATGTTATTTGAATAAATAGGAGGAATGAGAAGATTGAGCAGAGTTATTGCAATCGCCAATCAGAAAGGCGGTGTCGGTAAATCTACTACAGCTATAAATCTATCGGCTTCTTTGGCTGAGTCCGGCAAAAAAGTTCTCCTGATAGATATGGATCCTCAGGGCAATACAACAAGTGGTGTAGGACTTGATAAACAGGAAATAAAAAATACAATATATGATTTGTTTCTTGGAGAATGTAGTTTCGACGACTGTCTGATCAAACTGTCTTACAAAAAAAAGGAAGAAATAAAAAATTATTATCTGATACCTTCAAATGTAGACCTTGCCGGTGCAGATATTGAATTGATTGATACCGAAAATAAGGAGTATCTGCTGAGAGAAAAACTCAGAAATATCAGAGATCAGTTTGATTATATAATCATTGACTGTCCTCCTTCCTTGAATCTGCTTACAATTAATGCACTGACAACAGCAGATAGTGTGTTGATTCCAATTCAGTGTGAATATTATGCACTTGAGGGACTGGCACAGCTGCTCTATACAATTAAGCTGGTGCAGGAAAGATTGAACGACAAACTTGTAATCGAGGGTGTTGTTTTTACAATGTACGATGCCAGAACGAAGTTATCCGGTCAGGTTATGGACGATGTGAAGGAAAATCTGGATGCTCATATTTTTAAAAGTGTGATTCCAAGAAATGTCCGACTGGCCGAAGCCCCAAGTTATGGATTGCCTATTAATATTTATGCACGAAAATCAGAAGGTGCAAAGGCATATCGTAAACTTGCCAAGGAACTAATCAAGAAGGGAAAATCAGAAGCATGTCAACAGGAAGAGGATTAAATAAGAAGAGAGGATTGGAATCCCTTATACCACATAAGATTGATTCTCAGGAAGATCAGGTTCAGGATAAAGAAGAAAAAAAGGAAACAACAGAAATTCAGAGAACCAAAGAGCGTCAGAGTAAAGAAGTAAACAAGAAAACAGAACAAAAACAGATAAAAACAGGTGTATCAGCACCCAATGAAAGTATGTCTGCTGATCAGAAATCTGATCTATCTTTAAATGATGAAGAAAATAATAATGAAATCCTTAGCGTGCGTCTGACGCAGGTAATACCTAACCAGGATCAGCCCCGGAAGGATTTCCGGGACGATGCCATACGGGAACTGGCAGATTCCATCAGACAATATGGGGTTATTCAGCCTCTTCTGGTGCAAAAAAAAGGAAAGTATTATGAAATAATAGCAGGTGAGAGAAGATGGAGAGCTGCAAAGGAGGCAGGGTTAAAGGATATTCCTGTGATTCTGAAAAAATTTGATAAGCAGGAAACCATGGAAATTTCTTTGATTGAAAATATCCAGAGAGAAAATCTTAATGCAATCGAAGAGGCAGAAGCTTTCCAGAAATTAATCAACACATTTCAGATGACCCAGGAAGAGGTGGCAGAAAAGGTTGGCAAAAGCAGATCAGCCATAACAAACTCTCTCCGTCTTTTGAAACTCGCAAAACCAGTACAGCATCTGCTTCTTACAGAAGAAATCAGTATGGGTCATGCCAGAGCTCTTCTGGCAATTGAGGATGAAGAAGAGCAGATCCGGGCTGCACATCAGGTGATTCAGAAAAAACTTAGTGTCCGTGAGACAGAAAATCTCGTTAAAAATATTATTAAGCCCAGGAAATCCCGAAAAAAAGAAGAAATGGACACGCAGACTGCGTTGGCATATAAATCAATAGAGGAAAACCTGCAGAAGCTCGTGGGAAGCAAGGTATCTATTAAACCCAGGGGAGATAAGGGAAAGATAGAAATTGAATACTATTCACAGGAAGAGCTGGAGAGAATTATAGACCTGATCGGCTGAAAATCAAGATGAAGACACAGGAGGAGTATAATGCAATCCCTATTTGGAAGCACAGCAGCCGGAATAATGATCATTATTCTGATCATTGCGGTGATTTTGCTGGCGGTAGCTCTGGCAAGAACCAATATGCGGCTAAACCGTATGACCAGAAAGTACCGTATTTTTATGAAGGGAAGCGATGGAAAATCATTAGAAAAGTCCATAGCCTCCAAAATGCGGGCAGTAGACAAACTGGATACAAGACAGGCGGAAAATGCATCTTCATTAAAACACTTACAGAAGCTGTTTAATAAAACATTGACGAAATACGGAATAGTCAAATATGATGCATTTGAGGATGTGGGCGGAAAAATGAGTTTTGCTCTCGCACTTCTCGATTCAGACAATAGTGGATTTGTATTGAACGCAATTCACAGTCGGGACAACTGCTACCTGTATATAAAGGAAATCGTAAAGGGTGAGTCCTATATCATGCTAAGTGAAGAAGAAATTGAGGCATTGCGAATTGCTTCTCATTATGGCGAAGAAAACATTCAGTGATCTATATACCCATTCTGCAGGTACGCAGATCATCAGGCTGTAAACGTTCTATCTGTAGATTTTCATGACAAAAATATGATATGAATTTCATATGATGACATAGGCATCTTATACAATGATGAATGAAATCATAAGCATCATGCACAATGATTTATGTCAACTTGAAAAATAAGACACTGTATTATATAGTATGAAAAGCATAACAGGGAGGAAAAAATAAGATGATAGACATAAAATTTCTGAGAGAAAACCCGGAGATTGTAAAACAGAATATCCGCAATAAATTCCAGGACAGAAAACTTCCTATGGTAGATGAAGTTATTGCATTTGATAAAGAGAGAAGAGAGCTTCTTCAGGAAAAAGAGACCCTTCAGGCAGAACGTAACAGAATTTCCAAGAAAATCGGAAAACTGATGGGTCAGGGCAAGAAAGAGGAAGCTATGCAGGTAAAGGCAAAGGTTGCTGATACCGGTAAGCGTATTTCTGAGCTTGAGGACCGCCAGAAGGTTGTGGATGAGGAAATCCGCAAGAGAATGATGGTAATCCCGAATATTATTGATCCTTCCGTTCCGATTGGAAAAGATGACAGTGAGAACGTTGAAATTGAAAGATTCGGAGATCCGGTAGTGCCGGATTTTGAGGTGCCTTATCATACGGATATCATGGAGTCCTTTGATGGTATCGATATGGATGCAGCAGGCCGGGTTGCAGGAAATGGATTTTACTATCTTCTCGGAGACATAGCGAGACTTCACTCTGCTGTTTTGTCTTATGGAAGAGATTTCATGATTAACCGGGGATTCACTTATGTTATTCCTCCTTATATGATCCGAAGCGCAGTTGTAAATGGCGTAATGAGCTTTGATGAGATGGATTCCATGATGTATAAGATCGAAGGTGAGGATCTGTACCTGATCGGAACATCCGAGCATTCTATGATTGGACGGTTTATTGATCAGATTATTCCGGAGGAAAAGCTCCCGCTGACACTTACAAGCTATTCTCCATGCTTCCGTAAGGAAAAAGGTGCTCATGGCATTGAAGAGCGTGGCGTATATCGTATTCATCAGTTTGAAAAGCAGGAAATGATTGTTGTCTGCAAGCCGGAAGAAAGCATGGACTGGTACAATAAGCTTTGGAAAAATACCGTAGATTTCTTCCGTTCCATGGATATACCGGTACGTACGCTGGAGTGCTGTTCCGGAGACCTTGCAGATCTTAAGGTGAAGTCCTGTGACGTTGAGGCATGGTCACCGCGGCAGAAGAAATATTTCGAGGTAGGAAGCTGTTCAAATCTTGGTGATGCCCAGGCAAGAAGACTCAGAATCCGCGTACAGGGTGAGGATGGACAGAAATATCTTGCAAACACACTGAATAATACCTGTGTTGCTCCGCCACGTATGCTGATTGCTTTCCTTGAAAATAATCTCAATGCGGATGGAACTGTATCCATTCCGGAGCCGCTTCGTCCATACATGGGTGGAAAGGACAAGCTTATTCCGAGAAAATCCTGCCTGGAGAAATAAAGCGTGAGGAAAATTATCGAGAGGAGTTGTTATGCATAAATTCCTCAGATCAATTGGATTCAGTAAATTAAAGGAGTTAGATGATCAGGACCGTCTGCTTCAGGACGTGCTGGTTCATTATGACTTCAAAAAGAGCGTTGTAGATGAAGAAGGTCATCTGTTTGCAGAAATTTCAAAGGAATTTGCACCGGATATAGGAATTACAGTTTGTGGAAGCTATGATGAAGATAATTTATTCCATATGGAATATTATTTTCCTTTTTTCTGGGGTTCACAGGTAACTTCCTACGAGGAGATTGCTGTAGAGAGACATTATGCAAATGAATCCTTTGCTGCGGCCTGTGATGACATGAGAGTTGGTACAACACTGATTTTTTATGTATCCAATGCTGGTGAATATATTGATGTACAAACGAGTGGAAGGATGCAGAAGGCAGTCACCTCTGTCTCCCTTTCCGCACTTGCAGAGAGTGGAACGATTCTCTTTCCTGTAAGAAAGGAGCAGAAAGCACTTCCTGCCGACCCCAAGAAACTGGAAGAACGCAATTCGCTGTTTGCTGCCGCCCAGAGTGGTGATGAAGATGCCATCGAAAGTCTGACAATGGAAGATTATGATGCCTATTCCATGCTCTCAAACAGAGTACGCAACGAAGACATCTACACTATAGTAGACTCCTATTTCATGCCCTATGGAATGGAATGCGATCTTTATAATATCATGGGTGACATTACAAGCTGCGAAAAGGTCAGAAATCATGCAACCGGAGAGGTCGTCTACCAGCTGGGTGTAAACTGCAATGATGTTCCGTTGGATGTCTGTATTAACGAAAAGGGTCTGACCGGAGAACCTGAAGTTGGAAGAAGACTGAAAGCCATCATATGGCTGCAGGGAAGGTTGAATTTTTAAGAGAGTTGAGATATAATGTTATCTGTTCGTGTGAACGGATAACATTATATCTGCATATGACAAGTAAATAATATGTTTCTGTAGCTCAGCAGGATAGAGCGTTCGCCTCCTAAGAAAGAGGTCGACCTTCCGCGAAAGCTGATTTTCGTGAGAGGTTCGTGTATACAAGAACTGAAAATGAGGGCAAAAATCCTCAAAACTTGTTCAGAATTGTTTAACAATTTTAAAACAAGCATTTATTACGAATTAGTATAATTTCATGAAACGGATCTGCCACTGGAATTTATTAAAGGCCAGGAAAAGCCCGTAAATAAAGGAAAAATCGGCAGTTAACATAATATGTTTCTGTAGCTCAGCAGGATAGAGCGTTCGCCTCCTAAGCGAAAGGCCGGCGGTTCGAATCCGCCCAGGAACGCTGGAAGACTGAAAACTATGTAAGTTTTCAGTCTTTTAATTTTATGTACAGAAATTAATCAGATAATAATATCTCTCTTTCTTCCCATCTAATAAATATTAGAAGATTGTATGCAATCTTCTAATGAAATTCTCTATTTATCTAATGATTGCGCACAATTTAATTTTCGAGATAATTTTTTTATCCCGAACGTCGCTGAATCATTTCGGAAAAGGAGCCTCTTCTTTTTATTGAAGAGCAGATTCCCATTATGTTTTTATCAAATTGTGTCTGAATTGTCAGTTCTCCAATTTTCTAATTGTGTTTGAATTGTTGTGCTTTTTTAACCGGTCCAGGTTAATTCTGCTCTCTATCAAAATTACTTCAATCAAAATTTTTTTATTTTTTTCAAAAACTACCCCACCAAATGGCACCTTTCTGTCCATGTACTTATGAAGGGGTTTATAAAAGATCTCTTCACCGGACCTTGACAATTGAAGAGATCTTTTATCAGGTACTTCATTTCTGTGTCTGTGCTTTGAAAGGTACGAGCCGTTTTTCTTTGGTACGCCATGATCCGATTCGGGGAGCGAACAATATCACGGGAAAAGCTCTGCGGACTGCTTCCGCAGAGCAGGCGATGACAGGACGCGGGAATGATACTTCCGCCTGCAGCAGGCAAGAAAATCCTGCGGCTGGCAGGGCATTCGGACCCGGGCAGATTCCCGGGCAGGACAAGTTTACTTGGACCTGTGGTGATGATCAGCAGTCATCCGCCTGATAAAATCCCTCCGGCATAATGTCGGAATACCCGGGGTAGGAGATAAATGCGGGTGATACATTTCTATTTTTACTATGAAAAAAGTACAGGACAAATGAAAGAGCAAAACAGAAAAGAAAGGAAGAAAAGTCATCAACAGAGAAAGAGCAGGAAAAGGGACCGGATGTGGATAATCCGTCTGATCGTCGGAGCAGCTTCAGCAATAACGCTGGCGATCTGTGCATCTGTTCTTCTGCCGAAGCTGTTTGAATATGCAGAGTCAGCAGAAACGTACAGAAAAATTACGGGAGATGCCGTCCATAAGCCGGATGAACCAGATAATTCTGTCGTATCTATGTCTTCTGGATCAGATAGTAAAAGCTACGATGATCCGCTAGTCATCGACTGGGAGAAATTCAAAGGACAGGATGTAGTGGCTTGGCTTCAGCTAGATGATGTTGGTTACCCGGTTATGCAGGGCGTAGACAACTCATTCTACCTGCACCGTCTGCCGGATAAGTCCTGGAACTATGGAGGCAGCATCTTTTTGAATGCAGATAACAGCGCGGATTTTTCGGACAGCCATTCTGTGATTTATGGCCACAACATGGCAGACGGAAGCATGTTCGGAAAGTTTCACTGGCGCTATATGGATTCCAGGTATAAGGATCATACCTTTGATCTGTACCTGCCTGATGGCACCCGACATATCTATACCTTCTTCAGCGTCATCAGTACGACAGGGGGATCAGATGTTTATGACACGGAATTTAAGTATAAGGAAGCATTCTTTTCTTACCAGAAGAGGATGAAGGAACTTTCCATATATCAGAATTCACCGGATCCGGATAAGGACGCACATCTGGTTTCTCTTTCCACATGTAATGGTGTAGAAGGAACAAGAAATCGTTTGGTGATCCAGGGAAAGGAGACATCTGTCAGGCAGACGCAGAAAGCAGCCTCCTGGTGGAAGGATAAGAAAAGATGAAGGGGACGGATTGTAGAGAGAAGATGGTGCTGCGTAAGAAAAACAGCCGGAAAAAGAAAAAGCTCGAGTCAGGACTTCTGATCTTTTTCCTGGGACTGGCCGCCTTAATCATGGTACTTGCCCCTACCCTGATGGATACAGTATCAGAGATAGGGCAGGTCAGGAGGATTGAAGGCTATAGTGAGTCAGCCGATATGGATGAAGCAGAAACGGAAAGAATCAGGAAGGAGGCAGAGCAGTACAATCAGAAGATCTTCCATGCGCAGCAAAAACATGTTTTTGAGTACAGAGGGGACCATGCAACGGAACCGGAGTATGAAGCACTGCTGAATACAGGTGACGGCATCATGTGTACGATCGATATTCCAAAGATCGGCGTGTATCTGCCGGTCGGACACGGAACAGATGAAAAAGTATTGAAGAATAGTGCCGGTCATATGTATGGCACATCCCTTCCGGTGGGTGGAAAGTCATCGAACGCAGTAATTGCCGGTCATACAGGCTTATCCAATGCAAAGATCTTTACAGATATGGACAAGCTGCAGAATGGAGACACCTTTGATCTCCACATATTTGGAGAGATTCATGAGTATACTGTGGAAGATATTGAGATCGTCCTTCCGGAGGACGAGACCCCTTATCTGCAGGTCATTCCAGGAGAAGACCTGGTGACGCTTTATACCTGCACACCATACGGAGTCAATGATCACAGACTGATCATCAGGGGAGTCAGGTCCGGCACCAGAAAGGAGAATTCAGATGGTGAGGAAAGTGAGACCCATACCAGGAATCTCTGGGCGCTGATGAAGACAGCAGGACTTCTGATGCTTCCGGCGGGATACTGCCTGGGATTCCATATTTACAGAAAACACAGCAGAAGGAGAATACAGAACCAGAGGGCAAAAAGACAGAAGACCATCAGACGGAAGGTAAACAGGAGGATGTAAAGATGTGCAGGAAGAAAAAGTACCATAATCTTCGTTGGACTGTCTTCTGGCTGCTTCTGTTTCTGGCCTGTATTATCATGGAGTTTCCGCTTGTTGAGGATGCGTTGTCCAATATCAGACAGATCGGATCTGTTGCAGATTATCAGGAGAAGGTTGAGGGTATGCGTAAAGATGAGATTGAGGAAGAGAAAGAGAGGGTAAGGAATTATAATCAGAACATTTATGAGGAACAGATGGAAGAAGGGTTCCATTATCAGGGACCGGATGTCACAGACAGAGAGTATGAGTCTCTGCTGTCATCAGAAGACCAGAACGGTGCAAATATCATGGGGTTTATCGAAATCCCGGATATCGGCGTATACCTGCCGGTCGGACATGGCACACAGGAAAGCATTCTGCAGTATGCAGCAGGACATATGTATGGTTCAAGTCTCCCGCTCGGAGGGAAGAATACAAATGCAATCATTGCCGGACATACGGGACTAGCAACTGCAAGACTGTTTACAGATGTGAAGACACTGGAGAAAGGAGCAGAAGTACGCATTCATGTGCTGGATGAGATCCACAGGTACCGGCTTGTGCGTAAAAAACAGGTAGCACAGGGACCGGATGAGACACCGCTTCTTCAGATGGAAAAGGGAAAGGACGAGCTGACACTCTATACCTGCTCTCCCTACGGCGTGAATGACCATCGGATTATTGAGAGATTTGAAAGAGTTTATCCTGATCTTTCCATTTCGGATGAAGCAGGAGAGGATCTCACCAGTCTTGGGATAGATGCTCTGATCAGGCTGATACTGTGTGCGGCCCTGCCTGCAGGGATCGTGACAGCAGGGCTTGTGGACAGGCACCGCAGAAAAAAGAAAAATCTTCAGAGGATGGAAAGGAGGTAAGGGATCAGGGAAGATAAACAAATTGCTAAGAAGCAGCTTCAGACAAGGCGCATCCGTGCAGAACCGGATGAAGCAGAAAACCAAAAAGCAGATATCAGATAAAAGAAAAGACAGTGGCGTGACAGCTGCTGTTTTTTTATTGGAAGGCAGAAGTTTACCAGAAAAAAATCACAAATACGCAGGAAATCAAAGAAAGGAATTACAGATGATAGAAAAGGGAAAAAGAATCTTTACAGGAACAATGGCAGCAGCAATGTCCATTATGCTGGCAGCAGGGCCGGTACTTGCGGCGGATACCTGGCCGGCAAACAAGTCACTTTATGATATCGGGAAAAATCCGCAGATTTCAAAGGACGTTATCGACAGAGGCATGAAGGGGTCTATTACCATCTACAAGCTGAATGAGGAGAACGGAAATACCTCTGAGGGCGACGGCATGTACCACAGCAGTTCCAATGATGTTTATGGGGAGGACAACGTTACGACAGATCAGAACGTGGTACTGGATGCGAATGGCAACCCCGTCGGATCCGAGGACAGGGGCATTGAGGTGCGTGACGGCATTCCAAACATTATTTTCTCCGAGGTCAAAATCGCGGACATTGTAAATGTGGCAGGACACCGCACCCAGAGCCTTCAGGATGTCAAGGATAATCCGGGGCTGAAGGATGCCGTGACAGACGGGGAAGTCGGTGTCTATTACAGCAATCTGGATGCAGGCTTTGTGGAGATTGCGAAAAAATGCGGATTTGATGTCAATGATTACGCTACCGTGATTGATGGAAAAAAATATTGGTCCACGGATCAGATGGAGACCATCCTGGAGAAGATCAAGGACACCAATGGGGACGGAAATACCTGGACAGGAGAGACCCTGGTTAATGCTTACGTAGAAAAGCAGCGAAGGATGGAAAAGGCAGGGACTTTGCTGCAACAGGTGCTCAGCTTTCCTCTGACAAAAAGAAGATGTATTACGACGGCGTGGATCCGGTTTCAAACCGCAGCCAGGATAAAGGAAAGACCGTTATGTCCGATATGGACCTTGGTCTTTATCTGATTGCCGAGACAGGCTATTACGACATGGTGAAGGGTGCGGACGGAGAGAACACCTACCGGAAGATCTACAGGGACTATGTGTACGATTCCGACGGCGCGGAGAGTGCAAACAAAGAAAGTGCCTGGCAGAAGCAGGCAAATTCAGATGACAAAAAGACGGATTACCCGGATCAGACAAAGGCTGGAAACGAAGACAATAACTATAACGATGATACGGATGTGGAGGGCAGTCTTGACCATTCCAACAAGACTTCCGGAAAGGTGACGGAAGGAAATACAACCCAGCCTGGTCAGAACAGGGAAAATACGCAGGCAAGAAACAGCAAAGACCAGCGTTACTCTACGACCACAGATACGACTAACGTAACGGGATTGGAAAATGTTGAGACCACACCTGACTATGGGAAGGATGATTCCTATACCGATGCAGAGGATGGCACACAGAACCCTTATGTCATCGATACTCCTTCTTTCCCATTCCTGGTCTCTCTGCCGCAGACCAATATCGCAGACCTGTCAAAGGATGGAACCACCTATAAGGCAGGAACGGTATGGCAGTATGACCTGAACGTCTATCCCAAGAACAACATGACATCCATTACGAAAAAGGTGGTGGAGGATGACGGGGACACACTGACAGAGCGGCAGGATTATCATATTGGCCAGAACATCCATCAGGTGATCTATGCGGATTCTCCGGTGACGATGTACACCAAGGACCAGAATGATGCCCGCAGAAACAAGGAATATAAGATCTCCGATACCATGAGCAAGGGTCTTACCTTCCAGAGGGTAACAAGGGTTGCACTCCGGGGAAGAGTGGCGAACCCCACAAAACTCTCCCAGTTTAATGCAAAGGCAATGGATGGTGAGAATTACAGCAAATACGGGACAGATATCGAGCTTGTACCCGGCAAAGACTATAAAATCATCTATACCCTGAATAACGGAACAAAATTATTACGCAGATGTGGCAGGGACTGTTCCGGGGTACACCGTAGGGGAAGCGCCGGACATTGATCCTGCAGCGAAGGATGACCAGACAAAGAATAAGGCAGGTACACTGGCTACACATGTCAATACTGCTTCTGACGGCGTAGTTGCAAATGGCGACGAGTATGTGCAGAGCTTTACGGTCGAGCTTACGGATGCAGGCCTTGCCAAACTGGACCATCAGAAGGTAGATTCCCAGGTCATTGTGGAATTTGATACCGTTCTGAACAAGAATGCGGTCATTGGTTCGGCGGATGGAAAGACCTTTAACACCAACCGACCGACCCTGACATGGAGAAATCAGAACAGCCTGGAGAGACGGGTGGAAGGAAATCCGGTACATGTCTTTACCTATGAGCTGGACCTTACCAAGTCCGGTCAGTCCACAAAAGGTACTAAGGACATCAACGGCCAGACGGTCTCTGATGATCACATTTTTGATGCAGGCGATGTGTCCTTTACAATCCAGCAGAGTAAGCAGTATGATCCGGACCTTTCAAAGAACAGCAGCGTAATAACGAAAGACGTGTACCTGTTTTTTGTACAGGACAGGGATGCGGACGGAAAACTGATTGACGGAAGCTATCATGTCTGGACTCCTGCTGACGGAGCAATTGAGGGAATTATCACCTCAGACACCCTCCGCAAGGGTTCAAACGGATCTTCTGATGAAGATGACGGTTCAAAGGATAATAAGGACAACATCCGCAAAAGCGCTGACGGAAAGAAGCTTGCAGGAAAGGGACAGTCTTTTGACGAAAAATTCGCTGCAGCAGCCGTAAACCCGGAAACAGGACTGCGTACAGTGGATGGTGTCCGCTACAATGCAAATAAATATGCGGTTACTGAAATTACAGGCAATAGCAATCAGATTGACGGATTTCATATCGCAAAGGCGGCAAATGGAAAAACAGTCCTTGCCACAACGGATGTGACACCCACGAAGTCCTGCGTTGTAACCCAGCTGGTCAGTCCTGCACATACGGATACAACCGTAGATGGAAAACAGAAATCAGGGCTGCTGAAGATCCGCGGACTGGATTCCGAAACCTATGTTGTTACCGAAAAATCAACATCCAGTCATTTCAATCTTCTGAAAAACAGATTTGAAGTGACACTGAACAGCACAGACCCGCAGGACGGAAACCTTATCAAAAATGCAGAAGGCGATGATCAGTCTGTGGAAGCCTATGGTGCCTGCCTGTCTATGGACGACGGTACGGTATTGACGAAATCCACAAAGGTGATCCCGCTTTCACACAACAGGGGTATTGTCCGGGTGCGTGTACAGAACTACAAGACAATCACCCTCCATACCGGCGGATACGGCACATGGTATTTCTATGCCATTGCCGGAGGCATGATCGTGATTGCCGTCTTTGTAGCTGCAAAACAGAAGAAAAAGAAAGAGGAGTAATTTTTCATAGAAGCCTCCCATCTGCAAAAACGCAGGTGGGAGGTCTTTTCAAAGGAGGCAGTATGAGAAAAAAGATAATCACGATCATGGCGGGTCTGCTGGCTCTTGGACTGTCGGCAGTTCCGGCATCTGCATCTGAAAGTATCCGGGGGAGCACAGTACACTTTGATCCGGCAGAAGCTGTGGGTACAGCGTCAATCAGTGCAAAAGATATAGTCGTAAGTACAGCATCAATCAGTGCAAAAGATGAAGCCGTAGGTACAGCGCCGATCAGTGCAGAAGATATAGCCGTAAGTACAGCATCTGTCAATGCGGAGGATTCAGGAAAAAAAGAATCCTATGATCCTGAAGACGGAGCGTATCATTCAGTTTTCACAGATGGAAAACAGGGAACGCTCACGATTGAATACAGGGTCGGAACAGACGGAGATGATCCTGTAGCAGGAGCTGCTTTTACGCTGTACAAACTGGCAGATATTACAAGCATGTCAGCTGATGATGAAGGACCCGGAACCGGATACCGGTCTATCATACCGGGGCTTACGATCCGGGAAGATGTGAACGGAAATCCTGTTGCTGATCTGTATACCAGGATCACGGTAGATACGGACCCGGAAAAATTCCGGGATATCATGCAGATGGCATACAGGGATAAAGACTTTGTCAATTTATCGGATGAAGAGAAGAAAACCACACCGGGAAGGGTCTATACCGGCGTTACAGACAGCAGCGGCATGCTGAAGATCGAACAGATAGAACCGGCAGCATATCTGCTTGTAGAGACAAAGCCTGCAGACCATTACTATGCCAGTGTACCGGCACTTGTCAGTATTCCTGAGATGGCAGTGACAGAGAAAAACGGGAAGCAGGGGTGGAATTATGACGTCCTGATCAGGCCGAAGGCGATTCCCGCCGGAGATCTGCTGATTTCCAAAACAGTAAAAGGAAACGCTGCAGAAAAGAACCGGGCCTTTCATTTCACCATAAAGATCATGAGCGCAGACAACGATAAAACTACTGAATCAGCCAGACCGGGAGTGAAAAGAAAGGTTTATCTCGATCCGGAAGAACTTACATACCGGTACGAAAATTCAAATGGAACATCCGGAACAGTAAAGAGTGGAGGGATGGTCAGTATCAGGCCCGGTGAGCAGGTACGGATCATGGATATTCCATCCGGAGCTTCTTATCTTGTGAAGGAAGAAGAAGCAGACCAGGATGGATACCAGACATCAGCAGAACATTCCAGCGGAAATATCAGCAGGAAGGATGCTGCAAGAACAGAATTCATTAATGCAAGAGACAGAAACCCCAATGTGCAGACAGGTGATCAGATCAGGAAATATCTGATCGCTGCTGCAGGCATGGCAGTTTCTGTCTTTTTGCTTCTGGCAGTTTCAAGAAAAAGAAAAGGAGGAGCAGATGGAAAATAAGATCAGAAGGCTCAGAAGAACCGTGATGGGTCTGCTGCTGACATCCAGCATGGCGCTTGCGCCGGGTGCGTGCATGGTCCGGGCTTCAGCGGATACACAGATATCAGGCGGTCAGAACGGCAGGCAGGCCGAAAACGCACAGAGCACAGAAAGAAATAACAGTATAGAAAGCAGTGACAGTTCTTCAGGCAGTGTATATTCCAATTTGACAGATGAAGCATCAGAACCGGATTTTTCCTCCTGCAGGTTACTGGTACTTACATCAGGCGACTCTGTGATCCGAAGTACCGACAAGGTGCTTTCTGATTATGAGGGCAGCTATATTCTGCAGTTTGATACGACGGAAGAGACAGAGAGTGCGTATCGGTATTATGTAAAACGTGCAGACTGTGCAGAGCCGGATTCTGCGTCCATAAGGGCAGCGTCAGAGGCTGTAACATCACATGTAAGTCAGGGAAACACAGGCGCGGATGAGAATAATATCAGAGATAGCAAGGATACAGAGCATACCGGAGATGGGGACAATATTACAAATGTAAAGGAGCAGAATGCCTTCACAGAGGATAATAATCCTTTGTCTGAATTATCTGATGCATCAGCAGATTCTGAAGCTGCGGCAGATTCTGATACAGCAGAAGATGCAGATTTCAGTAGAAAAGATGTTATCGCTTTGATTGATACCGGAGCATCGGACGATAAGCATATCATAGAATCTGTTTCCATGCTCGGAGATGATGCGTCTGATGATAACGGACATGGAACACGGATGCTGCAGTACATTACATCAGAGAATCCGGATGCCCGAATTCTTTCCATCAAGGCACTGGATAAGAATGGAAACGGAACACCATCGTCAGTATACGCGGCAATAAAATATGCGATGGAGAAGAAGGTAAGCATTATCAACCTTTCGATGTCAGGACTAAGGACAGCTGAAGCATCTGCTCTGGAGAAGGTGATTAAAGAGGCTGTAGTTTCTGGCATTACCGTGATCGGAGCTGCGGGAAATGATGGCAGGGATGCGAAATATAATATCCCGGGCGGCATTGATGAAGCAGTTATTGCAGGAGCTGTAAATGAAGAGGATAAGAGAACGGGAAAGACAAACTATGGCAGTACCGTAGATTATTACGTCGTATCCGGATCTACTTCTGAAGCAGCGGCGAGATTATCAGGCATCTACAGCAGAGCGGGAAGCTTTTCAAAAAAGGGAACCGTTTTTACTTCTGCCCTGGATGAAAGTAAAAGCAGTGGAGAAGATCGGTCCGGAGATGGTCCAGACCCGAAACCAGAAAATAATGATTCCGTTTCTGTAAAAGTCATCAAGGAAACAGGACAGGGAAAGATTATTGATGTAAACGGCATATGGTTTCTGGCATCCAGGGACTTTGACACAAGCGTACCATGGAAAATGACAGATACTGATCCAGGATCTGCAGAACTGACGGCAGCAGCTGCGGATCTTTCACCGGTAGCATGCCAGAGTGTAAACCATTCGTATGGTTATGGGGAAACAGATAAAGAGGTGGCATTTGTAAATGGAACCGGAGGACAGGGACTTTTTAATTTTGGAGGTATACAGTCCGGGATGCTGAATGTCTCAACGGCGTATTCCCTGATGACAAATACCGGCACAGAGTTTTACGGAAAACCTCACGACGATGCATTCTGTATTGAAGAGGGTCAGATTTTCCATACAAGCTGGCAGAAAACAACGGACCTGGTAGGTGCATGGTCCATGGTTACAAAGACGAATAATCATCAGATCACAGCGGATGAAGTAAAGCGCATGGCTCTGGCAAGAGACTATGCATATGCGCATAATTCTACCCATGCAGACAGGTACAGGGACGCCCAGGCATGTGTTTACTATATCCTGGGGTCACTCGCATACAGTAAGCTGTCTTCAGCGCAGAAGAATGCCATTGCCTATGCGGACCTTTATAAGGACAACGCAACAATTGTGTATGCAAGACGGATGAACGGAGGCAATAAGCAGGACGTTGCAATTTTTGAGGTGAAGCTGCACCCGGTCTATATCCGTATCCATAAAACAGAGGCGGGCGGGGCCGGAAGCACTGCGGGTGCAAAGTACCAGATCTGGTATGATGGTCCCGGAAAGGACAAGGGCGGAAGAGGAACCGGACAGAGCTTTACCATCGGCAGCGACGGATATTCCAATATTGTCGAGCTGGAGCCCGGGCACACATATTATTATCAGGAATACGCAGCGCCGAGCAGCGGAAAGTATCAGATTGACAGCAGCTGGCATTCCATAAAGGCCAGTGATCTGATCAGATACACGGACAAGGCAAAACCATATCTGCTTGTGACCAGTGACAAGCCATATGAAAAATTTCAGGGTGAACTCCGCATCCGGATCGACAAAACTGTGGATGGCAATCAGGTAAGTGACTACGGGACCTACAGGAACAGCGACTTCTCATTTGAAGTGAAAATCTGCAATTTTGGTAAAGACAGGCCTGCATCCTATGATGTCAGCAGGGGGTCCTGGACGAACTGGAAGAGCACGGATGGTTCTTCAAATGTGATTCATCCGGGAAAGATATACAGCATGGATGTCAGTGGGGTAAGTATGACTTATAACAGTCTGGATGACTGGATCAGAGTCAACAGATATTATGTGATTGCCGTCCGTGAGATTAAGGCAGCATCCGGTGTGCAGAAAGGCAGTTCATGGTATTACAAGGTCGTCAGAATGGTCCCGGCTTCGGATGATGCAGAAAAACGGACAGCTGTGGCAGTCGATGCAGACGGCGGACCGGATCAGGCAACGCTGACAGGCTCTGTTCCCAATCTGAAAATTGATAACCATACTCCGCCAAAGGAGGAGCTGCATGCCGGATTAAAGACTGCAGCAGTGGACAGTACAACAAATGTGCAGGCCGGATCAACCGTAAAGAGTACGGTCATCCGGGATACAGTATCTTTCGCCGGGTTCAAAGCGGACAAGCCTGTCAGAATTACCGGAAAGGTTGTAGACCCTACAACTGGAAGTATTGTGGCTTCCAATACAAAGACGCTGACCCGTGCGGACCAAGCCGGGCATTGGACTGTTACCACAACGCAAGAGAGAAAATACACATATCTTTCCTGGAACTCAGGGTATTATTACACAGATGCAGATGGAAAACAGCAGTATGAGCCGGGATGGTACAGCTATTATCCAGACACGGCCTGCAGTCCTTCCAGGTGGGAGTACGGAGATGGTGTAACAAGTATTGATTTTACGATCAGCAATCCGCAGCAGTATGCGGGCCGTGATCTGGTTGTTTTGCTGTCGGCCACAGGGGAGGTGGCGGATGACACAGCACATGATTATGGAGAAAGCGCGGCATCCGGCTGGGCAGGGACAGAAACCGGATACCATTCTGAAACTGTTCAGGCAGACAACTGCACCGATAAGAATGAAACAGTCAGCTATCCGTCTATCCATACCACAGTGACAGACGATAATTCAGGGAGCTTTGTTGGAACGGTTGGAGCAGATATTTCCATCACAGATAAAGTGACTTATAAGAACCTTCGCATGACAGCAGATAATCAGAATAAGATTCTGAGGGAAGATGGGAATGAAGCCGTAGTACAGGACAAAGAACCGCTTTATTATCAGATCAGGGGTGTGGTAATTGACAAGTCCACAGGAAAACCCTATGTACAGCCGGATGGAACAGAGGTGCGGGCCGAGACAGACTGGTTTAAGCCTGAGGCTAAGGATGGGTTTGTAGATGTCCATTTTGCGCATTGGAACGCTGTGTTTCTTTCCAATAAAGATATTGTGATCTATGAGGAGCTGTATGTAAGATCTGTTGACGGAACAGGTGTCCTGATTGCGGAGCATAAGGACCTGAATGATACAGACCAGACCCTGCACTTTCCGGAGATCCATACAACGCTGTATCAGAACGACATAACAGGTATCAATGAGCGGTCTGTCAGGATGAGCGGATCTGATAAGAACCAGGTTCAATACAGTAATGGCTCAGGAACGTATACGGATGGTGCAAAGTCCAGAACAGATGATACCGGGTCCGGTACAACAACAGGCGGAGCAGATCCGGCTGATTACACCACCTTCGTTGATAAGGTAGAGTGCCACAACCTGATTCCGGGACAGCAGTATATTCTGGAAGCAAAGCTATGGGCAAAGCAGACCCTGCGCACAGACGGATCCAACAATGAGGATAATGCTGAGGATTCTGATAACCCGTCAAGACCTGTGATCGGTAATTATCTGGATGAAAACGGATCTGTCAGATACGGACAGGTGACCGGCAGAACTGTGTTCACAGCATCCGAAGCATCTGAAACACAGAATGTAACGATCCGGTTTGACAGCAATTATGCTCCGGGTTCTATGATTGTAGCATTTGAAGATCTGAAAGTTGCGAACGGAGAAAATGAAAATACGGTAGCGACACACAGTGACATCAATGATGAGAAACAGAGTATCATGACGCAGTTCTTCACACATCTCCATGCAGGAGGCAGGGGTGTATATCTGTTTTATATCATAGCTGCAACTCTTGCAGGGACAGCTGGTATTCTGATTTTGCGCAGAAGAGCTGGAAAACGCACACATCTGTAAAAAAATAGAATATAGCAGAAAAGGGAGCCTCATGTGAGACTTCCTGTTTCTGCTACAAATTTTTGCAGGTGGAAAAAATATTCTTCTATTGGTCTGCGGAAATTATGACATTGTTCAGAATGTTCTGGTAGAATGATTCCATAAAAACCTTCATGCAATTTTCCACGCACTGAGTGGAAAATGTTTTTTAGATATTATCACCAAAATCCTTTTGTTCACAGTACTGTTTGACTAGAGTCAAGAGATCTTTTGCTGTCTGAATCTGCTGTGAAGCTTCATCTTTTGTTGCAATATAAAAATCATTGTAATCACTTGCATGCCGTATAAGTGAAGCTTCAGCAATCCGGTGCCCCAGTTCTCTGGGAAATATTTCCGTCTTTACGTATGATTTATTAAAATTGGCAATGGCATCTTTATGTCTTTTATAAGAGACTCTATCCATCGCATGAATGGCCGAAATTGAATGAAATATGCTGTAATAAGCACGGTTATTTGCAGCCTTATATTCTTTAACAGATAACAGGACTTCAGCTGAATGGATATCCTCTTCCGCCGTTTTTATCCGGTATTTCACCAAATCACTCTTTTTATAAAATTCAGGCGGCATATAACTTTACTCCTTCCTTATCGATATTTTGATAAAAAGGATATACATGTACCCATTTATTGAAAGTATTTATAATGACAACAACCGGGTTGATTTCAAGATCATGATCAAGGTTGTAATCAAAAGTAATTGCGGCAAGTTTGCTTTGATATTGCTTTAAATCAATGTCAGTTCCTTCTGCAAGGATCATGATGTCGATATCAGAATCCTGGTTATAGTCTCCTCTTGCATAAGACCCAAATAGAATGACGTATTTTAATGCATTCCCATAAATCTTCTTAAGCTCGTCAACGTAACTTTCTAATATGTTTTGTAGCGAAAGTGGCATATATATTCCTCCTTCCGATCAATATATTAAATATTCCTTATTCGTATTTTAATGCTTAGGTTTAAGATTGTCATCTGGTAGTTTAACATAATTGCCGACAGAGGCTCCGGATCCAATCTATTCGAATAATTCTGGAGAGCCATTCACCTGGAATTTGTTTTTCACCATAATACAAGCCTGCCAACCCTCCTGCTACAGCAGCGGTGGTATCTGTGTCGTTTCCGAGATTA
>JBJEMO010000205.1:0-6321 GCA_051879715.1 Bilifractor sp. | reverse complement strand
CCAATGTCGATGCACTGAAGAAGATGTATGCTGCAGATGATGGCAACACTGAAGTAAAAGGTGTCAGGTTCGTGTGAATTCTTTGTGAAAAGCAGATACTATGTAGACATATAAAATCAAAAATGATAATATCGAAAAAGATTAACACTGGCTGGGAGCATACGTCATTGGTGCCTGTCACCGATAAGGAAATGTTACAAATAAGCCAAAACAATTACGTAGCGGAATATCTTCCAACTATTTAGTAAAAATCCAGGGAAATCGGTACTAACCGACAGTCATGGTTTATCTTTCACAGGAATGCTTTAATACGACATATTGCAAAAACAATGTGAAATGAAATAAAAATGTGACATTTACTCGTCGGTTGGACGTAATTTTTTTGTGGCGATTGAAAAAAGCTGGTGGAGTTGCTAAGATACACATATAGAGATACCAATTTCGATACCGAGTTTTCGGGGGAATTAAGCTGGAGGCGATTATATGTCATATGATACATTGCTGCGGGATATCGAAAAACTCCCTAAAGAAAGCTACCAAGATCTGGATCAGTATATCCAATTCCTTTTTTATAAATTTAATATCAGTTCGGGTCGGAAAGAGCGGAGGCTTGGAAGTCTGAAGGGCAACCTTGAATACATTGCAGATGATTTTGACGCTTCAATGGATGATTTTAAGGAGTATGATTCAGATAAAAAATTCTGTTAGAGATATTGCAGATGAGTGCTTGAAAAACGATATTGAGATTTTACAGATAAAGCCGTCACATTAGATAATTGCCTGCCGCACACTCGTGACTTTAGTTATCGAGAGAATCGCAAGGAATGCAAACTTTTGGTACGATATAAATGTATGAACTTGGAGTCGGAGAAGAAAATAAATGAGGATTTATTTAGATAACTGTTGTTATAACAGGCCATATGATGATCAATCTCAGTTGTCGGTTCATCTGGAATCTGAGGCCAAACTGCAGATCCAGAGTGATATTAGAAATGGAAGGGTAGATTTGGCGGCATCGTATATATTGTCATATGAGATTAGCAAAAGTCCCTGGATTGCACAAAGGGAAGCAATCAGAGAATTTGTAAAGAACAATGCAAAATATTATGTTGATAAGGATCTGGCTGATGAGGCAGAGTCAATAGCAGTGGATATTTCTAAGACCGGAGTAAAGCAGTATGATGCTTACCATGTGGCATGCGCTATATTGGCTAAGTGTGATTGTTTTCTTACTACGGATAGACGGTTGCTTAAATACTCCACCAATAGGATAGAAATACTTGATCCAATAGATTTTATTCAGAAATATGAGAACCTGTGAAAGGAGGAGTTACATTGAATACAGCAGAAGTGATTGATAATGGGATCCGAATTCTTTTGTCCAGACTAGGTCCGGTAGAAACTGAGCGGTTTATTGCAACCATTAACAGGGAAAAAGTTGATTATACAAAATGGAGACAGGCAAATCTTGAAGAACCTGGAATACACGAGTTGAATGAGGAAGCAAAAAAATATGCTTCTGCAAATCCAATGTTTCCGGAGAACAAAGGCAATAGCGTGCTTTAAAATGATCAAAAGGTGTTTCAAAAGGGAAGCACAAAAGGAAGCAGCCGGTGTGAATTCTGTGTGAAAAAGCAGATATTATGTAAACGTGTAGAATCAAAAATGATAATTTAGAAAAAGATTATCGCTGGCTGAGAGCACACACTTGTCAGCACAGCTCCTTTAAATGGATTTTTAGTACCTGCTGGAATAGTTGTTGATCTGTAGGAAAATTAAGGATTTACAAAGATGTTCTGAATGCTTGCAATGAGTAAGCGGCCAGAACAATGTCATAAAGCTGAATGTTAACCATCCTCAATTGATGGACTAAGAGTAATGCGATGATAAATGATATAAATAACCAAAGAGAATACCTGGAATTAATGCATAAAAGACTCGATGCTTATCAGGAACGGGTTTCTGAAATGTGCAGCCATAAAGTTGAAGGTATTGTCCATGCTCTTGTAGACGAGAGAAAGAGGCAGGGACTATCCCAGAATGATATCGCCGACATGACGGGAATGAGGGCACCGAATATCGCCAGGATAGAGAATTTTAAGTCCAGAGCATCTCTGGAGACATTAATGAGATATGCCGACGCTCTTGGTCTGGAGATGAATCTTCAGCTTACTGACAAAACCAGCGGGTCAGAGTGATGTCCTGACGTAAGTGGCATCTTCAAGTACCCAGTCAGCGGGAGGAGTGGTGCTTTATCACAAGAAAACTGAGAGAATGGTATCCGGGCGCCATATACCACATCATGCACAGGGGTGTCCGAAGAAAAAGAATTTTTTCACACGAAGAGGATTATCTGATTTTTCTTTCTTTTCTGGGAAGAGAGCTGCAGAGATATCACTGTACGCTCCATGCATATTGTCTTATGACCAATCATTTCCATATCCTGGTCGAAACATCACATGATGAAATTTGGAAATTAATGAAGAATCTGGCGCATAATTATGCGGCATATTACAACAGTAGAAATGATTACAGGGGTCATTTATTTGAAGGACGGTATGTTTCCTGCCTGGTGGAGGATGACACTTATTTTCTGCAGACATCAAGATATATTCATCTCAATCCGGTAAAAGCCGGTATGACAGTCTTGCCGGAGGAGTATCGGTGGAGCAGTTATCGGACAATTATCGGTATGGCCGATGACGGCTTGACGAAAAGAGAAAAGATTCTGGGTTATTTTACCGGGCGGGATGTGTTTCGTTACAGGAATTTTGTGGAGGATAAGGGACACCAGTATACTGTGAATGAAGAGAAGATCAGGCGACGGCTTGGAGAAGATGAATGCTGGCTTCCATGGGATGAGGAAACCAGTTGATCTGAGGAGACTTGTTATATCAGGTTAAGGAGAGAGGGCATATGGCAACACTTGTGAAAAGTTTTTCGATATCGGGAAGTGAAGCATACCCTGTTGACATAGAAGTAAAGACCATGGATGGTATGCCTTCTATTACCGTGATCGGACTTGGGGACCAGGCGGTAAAGGAGGCGGCAGAACGGGTGGAATCTGCGATAGATGAAAGTGGTTACACGTTTCCCAAGAAGCGCGTCATCATCAGTCTTGCTCCCTCCGACTTGAAGAAGAGCGGTTCTCATTTCGACCTTGCCATGGCGATCGGGGTGCTTCAGCAGGAAGAATCCATTTGTGCAAAATCATTAAAATCATACGGTTTGATGGGAGAACTGGCACTGGATGGAAGTCTTCGTGCATGCCGTGGAGTGCTCCCCATGGTGATCGCGGCAAAAAAGAACGGGGTTCCAAAGGTAATTGTGCCAAGGGAGAATCTTCAGGAAGCATCGCTGGTTCATGGTATCGGGATATATGGATTTGACAGCCTGACAGATGTGATCCGCTTTCTGGAGGGAAAGTCTGCATACGTTGCTTCGGAGATAGAATCAGTCTCAAAGAAAGAAGACAGCAAAATGGATTTTTCGGATGTAAAGGGTCAGGACGATCTGATTAACGCGATTGTCTTGGCTGCAGCTGGAGGACATAATCTTCTGATGATAGGTGAACCGGGCTGCGGGAAAACTATGGTTGCGCAGAGAATCCCGACCATACTTCCGGAAATGTCCGAAGCTGAATCTCTGGAAGTTACTAAAATCTACAGTATTTCCGGCCTCCTGTCTGATAGACATGCTCTTATAAAATCCAGGCCGTTCCGGGCACCACATCATAATGCTTCCCTGAATGCTCTGATTGGAGGTGGTGCAAATGCAATGCCTGGCGAAGTCTCACTTGCACACAACGGCGTACTGTTTCTGGATGAGCTGGCGGAATTTCCGAAGCGGACACTGGATGCTCTACGTCAGCCTGTGGAAGATAAGAAGGTATGTATTTCAAGAGTGAATGGAACGCATACCTTTCCTTCTAATTTTATGTTTGTCACGGCAATGAATCCCTGCCCGTGCGGATACTTCCCGGGGAAGAAATGCACCTGTACCGATTACGAGATCATAAAGTACAGGAATCGGATTTCGGGTCCCATCATGGATCGGATCGATATTCAGAAATCAGTGCGTCCGGTTAATTTTTTTGAGGCTTCCGAGACTGAGAGGAAAAGACGGACATCTGCTGAACTGAGGGCTGTTGTAGAGTGCGCAAGGAAGATTCAGCAGGAACGTTATAAGAATGAAGAAGCGGTCTATTGTAATGCCCAGATGACAACCTCATTGATGCAGCGATACTGCGGACTTGATCATGATTCTCTGGAACTTTTGAAAACCACCAGTGAAGCATTTGGATACAGTGCAAGGACGATTCATAAACTGCTTCGTCTTGCACGGACTTCTGCAGACATCGACGGCGTCCCTGATATACGAAGTATTGATATACAAAAAGTCCTCCGGCTTCGGGATCTGGATAAGAGCAACAGCAGTCTTCTTGTCGTTAAAAGCGCTAAGATGCAGAACTGAGGAATTCTTCTGAAATGAGATTTTGTATGGATTTCGAAAATAAAGGTATGCACATAATAAATGAAGAATGGACAGAATATCAGATACCTTATCTGGCTGACCCAGATCCGTGGAGTCGGTGTAGTGGGATGTAATCATCTGCTGCATGTATTTGGCAATGCATGGAGTGTATACGCGGCATGTCCTTCAGATCTGCGGCAGGTTCCCGGATTGGGAGAAAAAATGACGACGGCTATAAGCACGTCAAGGTCTTTGGAGAAAGCCGACAGAATTCTTGCTGAATGTTGTGCAGAGGGAATTGGTATCGTTACGTATAAAGATCCTCTGATCCGGAAAATGCAGTCTTTCCTGAAAGAAAAAACGCCGATACTCTTATACTACAGGGGAAACCTGCCTTCTGATGAGAGATTCCACTCCGTAGGCATCGTAGGCGCTCGAAGATGCACACAGGCAGATAAGGTTAAGACAGCGGAAATCACAGACAGGTATGTAAAAAAAGGGTACACGATCATCAGCGGAATGGCAAAGGGGGTTGATTCATATGCACAGACTGCCTGTCTGAATGAAGGGGGCTATACAATTGGAGTTCTGGGTAATGGACTGGATATCTGTTATCCAAAGGAGCATAATATTTTGATGGATTGTATCTCCAGACAGGGTCTCCTTCTGTCGGAATACCCGCCTGGGACTCGTCCTGCTGCCTATATGTTTCCTGCAAGGAACAGAATCATTGCGGCGCTGAGCGACAAATTGATTGTGATAGCACCCGGAAGGAACAGCGGTGCCATGATCACAGCCAAATGGGCTGAAAGGATGGGTAAGGAAGTCCTTTTTATTTGAAGATTATGGGAACTATTGCCGCACCTGTCCGACTATTGAGTTGTATCACTAAGGTGTCTATCCCTAAAAAGTGGCAGGTTCGTGTGACATGCCTCGTGACTGGAGAACCTGGTGTTTTTCCCTAATAGAGAGCTTGATTGTCTACGGTATTGGGAAACAGAATTTTTAATGGCAAAAAATAGTTCGTGATGTTAAAATAATAAAAGAACTTGTAATGTTGCGAGGCTTAATATGGCTGATACATATACAATAGAGCAATTCAAGAATCTTAATGCTCCTGAAAATATGATGCTGACACAGCATAGTAGAAAGCGGTTTGCTGAAAGAGGGATAAAGATAGCCGACATTGTTAATGCTATATCATTGGGAGAGATTATTGAACAGTACCCGGAGGATTTTCCTGTACCCAGTTGTTTAATTCTTGGCACCAGCGGCAGCAGGAAACTTCATATTGTAGCTAGCATTAAAGATAATATGATTTGGCTGATCACAGCGTATATACCGGATGCTGATCAATGGGATGAAAGTTTTAGAATAAGAAAGAAGAAATCGCAGGGTTCACAATCTGACGGAAAGGAGGAGTCATAAATGAAATGTGTAAAATGTGGGAATGATCTATTCGAGAGCACTACAACAGAGGCAATTGAGCTTGGAAATGGGCTCCTCATTATTAGAAATATTCCATGCTATAAATGCAAGGAATGCGATGAGATCTTTTATACTGGAGATGTAGCACAGAGAATAGAAGAAATTACGGATCAGGTAAAGAAGACGTTATCAAATCTTACGATTATTGACTTCAGACAGACTACAGCCGCATAGATAACCACAAAATTGTGAACTTCCAATCCAGGTTGCAACTACACGATAAATTTCACACAATGTAATGGGGTGTGAACTTCCAATTCAGGTTGCAACGACACGATAAATTTCATACAATGTAATGGGTGTGAAACCGCATAAATACTGTAAAAACCCGCATTTTGCACTTGCAATTTTGCGGGTTTT
>JBJEMO010000204.1:0-6361 GCA_051879715.1 Bilifractor sp. | reverse complement strand
GCCTTCGTTCGAAATTTATGAGAATTCGCTCAAGGTGGTTCTGCCGGTGATAAGCTCGGTAAATCTTACAGAAGATGAAGCCGTTGTATATGGCGTCCTGAGTAAAGTAATGCCTAAGTCAATAAGTGAAATTACGAATGTAGTTCCTTTTGGAAGGTCAAAGACTGCTGCTTTGTTAAAGGAACTCGTTGAGAAGAAGTATGTGATTGTGGTAGGCCGCGGAAGAGGTACAAAATATAAGGTATGACACGAATGGGTGAGTTGTCTGCAGAATTAAAGGATGCCGGGGAAAAGAAAGCACTGCTGATCTCAGCGACCGGGGAAAGTGTAATAATTTTGTCAGGGCGAAAAAACCGCGTAAAATCAGGCTTTCTCGGACCTGGCTTTTCTTTTTGCAGGTTTACAAAATGCGGGATTTTTTCACAATAGTCACTTGATCCGCAAAGGTAAACAGTATATAGAAATGAGAAAAAGACAGGTTCAGATATGCGATATCATCGCACGTCCAGACCTGTCTTTTTTGCGCTCATTTTTTCTTCCTGCCGCCTTTACCACGCCGGCTGCCGGGAGCATTCATAAACTTTGATTTACGGAGAATCTCCATCAGTGTAACCAGTTCATCTTTCGTGAGCACGGAATATTTGATGCCCAGCTGACTAAGAAAGAATGCCACCTTCTTTTCTTCCGGGGATCCTTCAAACTTGTCAGCCTGAAGCAGAGCTGACCGGACCATGTCGGTTCCGGTGGTATCAGCGGTTGTAGTATCTGTGTGATGAGATTCCCGGATTGATGAAAGGACCTCGCCTGCTGACCCGGTACGTGGAGCAGACCGTATCAATGGGATGTTAAGGAGGATTTGCAGAGATTTTTGAGTATGCCGACAGGGGTTATACGGGAACTGATTTCAACAGGCCGGCATTTGAACAGATGATGGAGGATGTCCGGAATGAAAAAATCGATTGTATTATCGTGAAGGACCTGTCCAGACTGGGCCGGGACTATCTGGAGACAAGTAATTATGTAGAGGTCATTTTCCCGTTTCTGGGTGTGCGGTTTATTTCCGTAAATGATCATTTTGATACGAATGAGGAACAAAACGGCAATAAGGAGCTGGAAATCGCACTGAAGAAACTGGTCAATGATATGTATGCAAGAGACATATCCAAACGTGTTTCGACAACCAGAGAACATGAACAGGTAACAGGAAAGTTTCTCGGAAGCAATGCACCTTATGGGTACAGAGTGGATGAAAAGCATCCTCTGCGCAGGCTGGTAATCGATCCTCCTTCGGCGGAGATCGTCCGTCAGATCTATGCAATGGCCCTGGAGGGGAAGACTGTCCGTGAGATCTCGCTTATACTTCAGAAGCGGAAGGTCTGTATTCCCGGTCAGTACCTGAAGACCGGACATCTGTACAGGGAGCCCGGGGATAAAGCAGTCAAGTGGTACACCGGTACGATTGCAAATATCCTTCATGCCAGAACCTTATGTCGGAGATCTGGTGCAGGGGAGGCGCAGAACCCGGCATTACAAGGGAGAAGAACGTCATTTTACTGACAAGGAAGAATGGATGATCTGTGAGAATACCCATGAGGCAATCGTCTCCAGGGAAGTTTATGACCGGGTCCAGGACATTCTTGCTGCAAAAGCGGAGGGCAGTACATTCAGATCAGATCGGACCAAGAATATCCGGATCAAACCGAACCGCTATAGCGGGATTCTTTTTTGTGGCATATGTGGTGCTAAGCTTGCATACCAATCTGAAGTTAGAGGACCGGACAGGCAGAGAAAATATTATTTCAATTGCACCAATAGTTATGATCATGAGATTGAAGCACATAACGGGATCCGGATCACTGAAAGGACATTGGAGGATCTTTTGAAGAAGCTTATCGGTGAATTGCTTAGAAGCTTCAATAAAGATTCCCAGCTGCTCGTCCTGATGATGGAAAAGGAACTGAAAAAAGGTCTTGCATACCGGAAAAAGGATATCCGCAAAATTTCGAATAAGCTGGAGAAGATGGAAGCATCTGAAGCAGCGCGTTATGAGGCATATGTCCTCGGAGAACTGCCCCGGGATGCAGCAGCTTCTGGACATGGTAAAGCACCGGCAGATCAGCGTCATTATCGTGAAAGATATGTCCCGGTTTTCCCGTGATTATCTTGTTCTGGGACAGTATACGGAACAGATTTTTCCTTTTATGGGAATCCGGTTCATTGCAATCAATGACAGTTATGACAGTGTAGAATGTGCCGGAGGCGTAGGCGAAATAGACGTAGCCTTCAAGGAACTGCTTTATGATTTTTATAGTGAGGATATGTCTAAGAATTGCGTCACTTCCGTACACACATATTCAGATTGACGTTGTGACCAGAGTAGTTGGCCATACGGCGCCACGATAGATAAATCATTTCCCTATGGGACAAAAATTCCTCATGGCTTGTCCTATTCTGTTATCAGAAATATTTGTGCAGCATTCAGCACATTATTTTCTCAACAGTGATTGTAGAATCATTTGAGCATGTAATTGAAAGCTGGGGAACACGTGAGTAAATGTAATGGATTTGTAATAAGAGACAATGTGGTTGTGAAGTATTTGGGACGCGGTGAGAAAAAGGTAATGATTCCAGAGGGAGTGATCCGTATAGGTGATGCTGCATTTTCCAGTAGTAGAGACCTGGTCAGCGTAGAAATTCCTTCAAGTGTGAGAAATATTGGACTTGCCGCTTTTTTCTACTGTGAGAACCTGACCAGTGTAAAGATCCCATCAAATGTGATCAACATAGGAAGCCATGCATTTAGAGGCTGCAGAAGTTTAAAAAGTATGGAAATTCCTCCGGGTGTGACAGATATCGGGTTTTTTACTTTTTACGAATGCACAAGCATGATCAGTATTAAACTTCCTTCAAACCTGAAAAGCATTGGAGAGAAAGCCTTTTACGGATGCAGCAGCCTGGCCGGTATAGAAATACCACCCGGTGTGACCGACATAGGGTATAAGGCGTTTTATGGATGTGAGAAGCTGGCCAATGTAGAAATCCCACCAGCCGTAAAGAGCATTCATATTAACACGTTTAAGGGGTGCACAGGACTTAAAAAGATGAATATTTCCAGCAAAACGAAAGTGACAGGGGTAAGCAGGATCGGTTTGCTGAAAGAAATTGTTTCAGGAAATTTAATCGACTTATTAACTTTATATGCAAATGAAGGATGGCTAAATGATAGAAGAAGAAGAGAGAATCTGATATCTTTCGCCAGAGAAAATAATTACAACGAAAGTCTTGCCTGGCTGCTTGATTTCAAGAACAGAACGGTTGATGTGACGGCAGAAGCGGAAGATGAGGGAGCAAAACTTTTAAAGAGACTAAATGGATGAGAAAAGAAATAAAAAATTCAATGCATTGGCACAGGAGGTTCTTGAACTGGCGAGGAATACGCTGGTGATCAATTTGAAATTTATGGATCGGGCGATCAGCATGCTCGATTGCAAGAGCGTCCCTGGCTTTGGCGGTTTAGCCGTAGATGGAACTTCGATTTTTTTCGATCCGATTATTGTAGTAAGAAATTTTTCGTCAGAGCGATCAAAGAACGTTCGGCAGTATCTGCATATGGTACTGCACTGCGTGTACCATCATTTCTGGGTTACATCGCTTGTCGATCAGAATTATTGGGATTTGGCCTGTGACATTGCGGTGGAATATACCATAAACGATATCGGGTTATCTGCAACCTATACAAGTGCGGTAGCAGATCAGGAAGATGCAATCAGAGTTTTGATGACCAAAGTTAAATATATGACGGCAGATATACTGTACAGATATTTTCTTGATACATCTCCAGACAGAAAAGAAATTAGCAGACTTAAAAAACTCTTTTCTGCTGATACACACTCAATCTGGTACGAACCAAAGCGTAAAGAGAAGCTTAAAATGCAGGCTTCCGGGCAGAAAGACAGTGCAGCTGAACCAGATATATTGACTTCCGACACAGAGAAAAAAGTACAGGAGTGGGAAGAGATTGCACGGCAGATAAAGATCGATACAGGGATATTTTCAAAGAAGCAGGGAAACAGCGCGGGCGGCCTCTCTCAAAACCTTAAGGCAGTAACCAGAGAAAAATATAATTATTCCAGCTTCTTAAAGAATTTTGCGGTCCGCTCGGAGGCAATGAAGATTAACGAGGATGAATTTGATTACGTATTTTATACGTATGGTCTGAGTCTGTACAAGAAAATGCCCTTGATCGAACCTCTTGAGTATAAAGATGTGAAAAGGGTGAAAGACCTGGTTCTGGCCATTGATACCTCCGGATCGACCAGCGGTGACCTGGTCCAGATATTTGTACAGAAAACATACAACATACTCAAACAAGAAGAAAACTTTTTTACGAAGTTCAATATTCACATTATTCAATGTGACACTAATGTACGTGAAGACGCCAAAATAACAAATCAACAGGAATTTGATGACTATTTGACGCATATGAAAATATCAGGATTGGGCGGTACGGACTTCAGACCCGTATTTTCTTATGTCAATGAATTGATTGCCAATCATGAGTTTACGAATCTTAAGGGTCTGATTTATTTTACCGATGGCTTTGGTATATTTCCATCAAAACAGCCGGATTATAAAACCGCATTTGTCTATGTAGGAGATGAATTTGCGAATTCAGACGTACCGCCATGGGCGATTAAATTGGTTCTGCAGCCGGAAGATATAAAGAGGATATAGCTATGAACATTAAAGAGGCAAAAGAACAGATAAAAAACGCAATGATTGCATATTTCACGAAGGATGCTGCCGGGGATTATGTCCTGCCGATCGAAAAACAGAGGCCTGTTTTCCTGATGGGGCCCCCAGGCATAGGAAAAACGGCAGTCATGGAGCAGATCGCATCAGAAATGGGCGTTGGCCTTCTTTCTTACTCTATGGCACATCATACCCGTCAGAGTGCCCTGGGCCTGCTTTTTATCGGGCACAGGAAGTTTAACGGTATTGAATATGATATATCCGAATATACTATGAGCGAAATCATTACTTCCATTTATCAGCTGATGGAAGAAACTGGAGTTAAAGAGGGAATTCTTTTTATTGATGAAATCAACTGCGTTTCTGAGACGCTCGCTCCGGTAATGCTTCAGTTCCTGCAGTATAAGGTATTTGGCAGGCACAGAATACCGGATGGCTGGATCGTAGTGACTGCGGGAAATCCTCCCGAATATAATACTCCGTCCGGGAATTTGATATTGCCACATGGGACCGGCTGAAGCGTATAGATATCGAACCTTCTTTTGATGCGTGGAAGGAATATGCCAATAAGACGGGCGTGCACCCATCCATCCTGAGTTATCTGGAAATAAAGAAGTCAGATTTTTACTCGATCAGATCCACGGTAGATGGCAGAACATTCGTTACAGCCCGGGGCTGGGATGATTTAAGCCATATGATCCGGCTTTATGAAATGAACGGAATAAAGGTGGATATCCGACTGATCGGGCAGTATCTGCAGGATCCAGGTAAAGCGAAGGATTTTTCTGCTTATTATGACCTTTTCTTTAAATACAAGAGTGATTACCAGGTTGATAAGATCCTGGAAGGAAAAGCATCTGCAGAGATAAAGGACCGTGCAGAAAATGCTAAATTTGATGAGAGATTGTCTTTGATCAGGCTGATGCTTGACGCAGTTAGAGAGGAGATCCGAACGGTAATGGATTCCTGGCAGGTACTAAAAGACCTGACAGAAACCCTTGTAGAGTACAAGGCTATAATTGCAGATCCTGCCAGGAAGCCATCAGAGTGTATGGAGGAGCTGATAGAAAAGAAGAAGAAAGAACTGTCTTTGGGTAAGAAATCGGAATCCCTGTCAGGAGATGCGAAACGTCAGCTGAAAGAACTGATAAAAATTCTTGAGGATGAAAAAGGTTTGGTATCTAATATCGGGAAGACAGAGGATGCATTCGGGATTATTAAAAATGATTTCAGCGATCAGATAAAAAAAATAAAAAAGTTCACGAAGGATGCAGGAAATCATCTGTCCAATATGTTTGCTTTCTGTGAAAGTGTTTTTCTGGGAGGTCAGGAATTACTGATCATTGTAACAGAGCTGACTATAAATCCTTTTACATCAGATTTTATCAGTAGGTTTGGATGTAAGGAGTATTTCAGACATAACAAGGATCTGCTCATATATGACCGTCAGAAGGAGATCGAATCTGAATTGGCCGCCTTGAAGCTGAACTGAGATGAGAAAAATATTCCGCATGCCATATCCTATTCTGTTTACAGACAGAAAGGAAAGGTGCATGAGGAGTTCTGCCAGCATGTATGTTTTACTCTTGTCAAAGCCCTGTATGATGCC
>JBJEMO010000203.1:0-6366 GCA_051879715.1 Bilifractor sp. | reverse complement strand
CAGTCAGTGAGAACGGAATGCCATGACGATAAATGATCTGGCGGTACAGGGAATTAATGACAACAGAGACAGGAACTCCAAGCTTCTGCAGGATGTCTTCTGCTTCATTTTTTACATCGGTTTCAACACGAGCGCTTACTGTTGAATCTTTCACATGATTGCACCTCCTGCTTCATATATTGTAATTTGCTGTCTTGCTGATTGCAATGCAAGCTATATGGACTGTTCCATTTTGCCTTATAGTTTCCATGTCCGACGGTAAATAGCAACCCGAGAATTATCTGTCACGTCAACATTCATAGGACATTATAGATTTTATGTAAAATATAGTTGACAAAAAGTAATGAGCAAGATAATATAATGATGTCAAATAAATACGACATCTTGTAAATAACAAACGACATAAAGTGATCAGCTTGGTGCCGGCCTGGTTGCAGGACCTGGAATCGTAATTATTGTAGGCATTGAGAAATACTTAAAAGAGAAAGGACAATAAAGAGAACTAGCCGGAACAAGAGAGAAAAGCAGTAAACAATATCAAGTGAAAGTTTTATAGAAAGAAAAGATGGAGGTAATCGTTATGGATGCATACAGAATAGGATTGATGAGTGGTTTCCTGGGAGTACTTGTATTACTGGTAGTTGTGATGTTGCTGAAGAGAAAGAGACAGGGCAGTGCTACTTATGATGAGCGCCAGGCAGCCATCAGAGGACGTGGTTACAAATACGCATATGTTACGGCAGGCTTACTTACATTTGTATATGCAATCTTCTTTGAAGGTATTGCAGAACGCTATATCGAGCCGGGGCTGGTTCTGGTAGCGATTCTCTTCCTGTCCGGACTTGTACTTTCAGGCTACTGCATCTTCAAGGATGCATACTGGGGATACAACCAGCATAGACATAAGGGCATGATCGTCTGCTGGGGAGCACTGGTTGTTTTCTTCCTTGCCCAGGCAATCAGTAAGATCATGGATGGAAAAGTGATCGAGAACGGTAGAATTAGTTTCGATGGTGGACTTCCTTTTGTAATGGTAGCCTTCTTCCTCGTTTTCCTCTGCATGCAGGGCCTTAAGCTTATCATCGATAAGAGAGACGCAGAATAAACTGCGAGAGAAAGGAAGATCAGTATGAAGAATCTAAAGCTAAAATCAGCTCGAGCAGCCAAGGACCTGTCCCAGCAGCAGCTCGCGGATCTGGTTGGGGTTAGCCGCCAGACCATCAATGCGGTTGAAAAGGGAGATTACAATCCTACCATTCAACTCTGCATCAGTATCTGCAAGACACTGGATAAGACTTTGAATGATCTCTTCTGGGAATAACAATGAGTATTTTTTCAAAAATGTTTAAATCAAGAGACGAGGACACCTATCTTGTAACCGGAAATATCAAGCATTTCCCATCAAAGCCATTCGTCGTAACACCAAGACAGATGCTGGACTTGATTCTCGAAGGCATAAATGAAAACAACTGATCACCCTATCGGAAAGCATCTGTCCCTACTCGGATAGGTGCTTTTCTTCTGCTACAGGAAGGCGACAGGCTATCCGAATATGTGATCAATACAAAGACCGTTCTGAAGAGGAAGCCATCAACACGATGGGCTCCAAAGGAAAGTTCTGATCACCATCATGGCAAGCCTCATCCCAAGAATCTGATCCTGAATAAAAGTCCACATTACGCAAAACTCGCTTTCGTTTTATTTGCTATGCGCACTAACAGGAGCATGACGGGCACCTCCGTCAGAACGCCTACAGTAGTAGCGAGCGCTGCAGGGCTTGTCGTACCAAATAGTGCAATCGCCACAGCTACCGCAAGCTCAAAGAAATTTGATGCGCCGATCATCCCGGCAGGAGCCGCAATATCGTGCGGTAATTTCAGCAGCTTACATGCTCCGTAAGCAATAAAGAAGATTAAAAATGTCTGAATGGTCAGCGGCACCGCGATCAGCACAATATGAAGCGGATTAGACAGAATCACCTCTGCCTGTGAACTGAAAATAATAACCAGCGTCAGCAGCAGGCCTACTGTTGTGGCATTGTCGAACTTGTGGACAAATGTGCTCTCAAAGTAATCCGCACCTCTTTGCTTCGTGACTGTTATCCTCGTGAGGATGCCGCCCACAAGCGGAATCACAACGAACAGAACAATGCTGACGAACAAAGTACTGTAGGGGACAACCACATTGGAAACACCCAAAAGGAATTTTACAATCGGAACAAATGCCACCAGAATAATCAGGTCATTGGTGGCCACCTGCACAACCGTATAAGCAGGGTTCCCTTTTGTAAGCGTACTCCACACAAACACCATCGCTGTACATGGAGCAGCTCCTAAAAGCACAGCTCCGGCAAGGTATTCTGTTGCCAGTCCCGGTGATATGAAGGCTTTGAATACGACAAACAAAAACAGGTAAGCAATTCCATACATAGTGAAAGGTTTGATCAGCCAGTTCGTCGCCCATGTGACCAGAAGTCCCTTCGGATTCTTCCCAATCTGTTTTACGCTCTGAAAATCCACTTTCATCATCATAGGGTAGATCATGACCCAGATGAGAACAGCGATAGGGATCGAAATGCCGGAAATCTGAAATTTGCCGAGTGTGGCAGGAATGGCCGGGATAAAATGCCCAATCAGTACTCCTATAGCCATGCAGAGCAGTACCCACACAGAAAGATAGCGCTGAAATGTATTTATGCCTTTGCTTTGATTGCTCATGACTTCGCCTCCATTAGTTTTATATATTGAAATGTATCTATGTTTATAGCCTTTATATAGGCAATCCCAAGGGACTGCCTATGTTAATGAAAGTTATTGATTATTCCTTTTTCTTGCATCCGCAGGATACGCTCTCGTCCGTTTCGCAGTCACATCTTGCGTAGGAACCGATCATGTCCCGGAACTCCCTGACCCCGTCCGCGGAGATGGAGTAATGCATCCATTTTCCCTCTTTGTAGTAATCTACAAGTCCGCTGTCCGCAAGGATCTTCATGTGATGCGAAAGAGTCGGCTGTGTGATATTCAGTTCCCTCAGCAAATCACATCCGCACTTCTCTCCATGCTGGAGAGCAAGCATGATCGCAAGACGGTTTTCATCTGTGAGCGCCTTTATTTTTTTTACGTCTTCTCTGAATCCCATGATTTTCACCTCCGAGAGATATACATATTATATCGCATACATTTACTGTTGTCTATGTATGAATATAATGTTGTTTCAAAAAGCTCCCCGCCTCTGATGGCAGTGTGGGAGCTTTTTCCAACATCTATCTCGCAGCCACAACTCCCCAGCATCTAACTCGGCAACTCAACATAGTGACATCTATCGTGGCAACTCAACCCTCGCACTATTTGACCTGATTTGCCTTTAGATAAGTTGCCGAGAAGCGTTCTGTCTGCCCGATGCTAAATTTGACCAACTGCCAGAAAACGCAGTATTAGCGGGCTTTCGCGGCTATTTCCCTTCGACCTTTGACATCAAACAAACCGACTCGACTATTGTTTCGTTGAGCAGCCGAATTGCTCTACCCTCTTTATCATCATAATATATCGGGGCTCACTGTCCAAATCAGCTTCCTGCTGCATCATATACGAATCCCTGCTTCATAGCCTTCCTGGATTCCCCTGTATCCATTCTTGGCACGCTCATGACAGTCTCCGACAGATACCACTGTAAAATCACAGTCAGTTAAGGACTCTTCCAGGACTGTATTTGCACGGACACCAATGGCGATTACTACCGTGTCAACATCCGTGATCTCAGAACAGGATTCGTCTTTCTTGTACACAACGCCGTGTTCCTTCACTTCCTGCACCGCAGCCGAGGTAAGCACCTTTACTCCATGCTCCGCCATCCGCTTCTTCAGATAATAGGTAGGAGCCGGTTCGCCATCCTTCACGATCTGCGGAAGCATTTCTACAATCGTCACGTCCCCGCAGCCATGTTCAGCCAGATAATCCGCTGTCTCTGCTCCTACAAGTCCGCCTCCGATCACAACGACCTTGTTGCCGACTTCTGCTTCTCCCCTGAGTACCTTCTGTGCGACAACGCCATATTCCCGCAGACCTTTGATTGGCGGCATGGCAGGATTTGAGCCTGTCGCAAGAATGACGGCATCCGGCTTCATCTTTTCTAATATATCTTTGGTGACATCAACATGAAAACGTACTTCCACGCCAAGCTTTTCCAGCATATGCTTCTGCCAGACAATGAAAGACGAGAAATCCCCTTTTGCCATCGGAATGGAAGCTGCGATCCACTGACCGCCAAGCTCTCCCGATTTTTCCAGGAGTGTAACATGGTGTCCTCTGCCTGCGGCTGCGATTGCTGCTTCACAGCCGGAAACTCCGCCGCCGACAACCACAACCTTTTTCGGCTCTGCAGCAGGGGAAACATCATATACGTCTTCCATGCCGGTGAGAGGATTTACAAGACAGCGGATCGGATGCCCCTGCTCATGTTGCCCGGCGCATCCCTGGACACAGCCGATGCAATGGAGGATGGAAGCAAAGTCACCACGGCGTGCTTTCTCCGGCATTTCCGGATCTGCAAGGGAGGCTCTTCCCATCGTACAAAGATCAGCACTGCCGGATGCAAGGATGCTTTCCGCAAGCATCGGGTCATTGATCCGGCCGACTGCGATAACCGGAATATCCACGACCGTTTTCAGTGCGGCCGCATGATGGACAAAGCCTCCGACAGGAACCGCCGCAGGCGGAATGATGATATGTCCGGACGCAAATACGCCCTGCGAACAATGGATACAGTCCGCGCCGGCATCCTCAATCAGCCTTGCGATCAGTTTCGATTCTTCTATTTCCAGTCCGCCCGGAACATATTCTTCCGAACTCATGCGATAGAAGATGGGGAAATCTTCGCCTGCCGCTAAGCGGATCGCCTGTATGATCTCCCGTGGAAATCTTGTCCGGTTTTCTGTTGTTCCGCCATATTCATCGCAGCGCTTGTTGGAAAAAGGCGAGACAAACTGGTTGATCAGGTATCCATGCGCACCGTGAACTTCGACCCCATCAAAACCGGCAGCTTTTGCCCGCAATGCGGCATCCACAAAAGCCTTCTCCAGATTACGAATCTCGTTAACGCTCATTTCACGCGGCGTTTCAGGCATAGTCGGGTCTTTGATCGCTGATGGCGCGATTGGCTGTTCACCGGTAATCTGGCTGGATGTCTCTCTTCCTGCATGATAGATCTGGGCAATGGTTTTTGCACCTGCCTTGTGAATCCGATCCGTAAACGCACTCCACGGCTCTATCTGCCTATCTTCCCAAAGGCCTGCCAGTGTTTTCGATGCCCCTGCAGTCCTTGTTACGGCAAAATCCTCTGTGATGATGATCCCATATCCGCCCTTTGCCTTGTGTTCATGATAAGCCATGAATTTTTCTGTTGGCGTTCCGTCTTCATTACAGTAATTTGTGACCATAGCGGAGACCACCATGCAGTTTTTAAACTCCGTCTTGTTGATCGTGATCGGTTCAAAGATTTTCGTCAGTTGCATATTGCCCTCCTTCAAATAGCTTATTAACAACCTGTACCGTCGATATTACAGGCAACGGGCGTATTGTATCCATCATTGAGGATCCCGCCCTTTTCCTTAATGATATTCAGATTTTCCTCTAAATCATTGAGGGTAATTGCACTTCCTTTTAAGTCATAATACTTCCCATTTATTTCAAGAAACAGCGTCGGGAAGGATGTGACTCCTATTTTTCTTGCCTCATAAAAGTCCGGATGGTACTTGCCCTCTTCAGAAATACGGATGAACTCCTCTGCAATCTTGTCTGCAGGAAGGTCATAGGATTTTGCAATTGATTTGATCGTCTCCACGTCAGAAAGTGATTTGCCATCCAAATAAAATGCTTCATGCATCTTTGATGCAAGATTAACATGTTCTCCTTTAGGTAAGAAGCTCCTGAGAACTCCAAATCCTATTGCGGCACCATTCGAGTCAGGAACCATACTTCCCGTCTCTAACAGGTTCAGATATGGCTTGCCGAATTCCACTCCAAACATATCCGCAATTCTTTTATTCGTATCACTCATATACGGAAATGCCGAAAGCGAATGTCCGTCCATAAATAATCCACCTGATAACACCGTTACTTCCAATTCCGGATGTGCTTCAATAAACGGTTTAAGAATTGTCTCAAACCCATAGCACCATCCACAATAGCTGTCAAAAATATAATAGGCCCTCATCGAAATACCGCCTTTCTGATTTTTGTCCTGGTCACAGGCTTCTCATGCTGTCTCTTCGCATCCGAAGCCGTTCCTCGCCCTGTTCATTCAATCCCTGTTTAAGCATCGCCAGTATCTTCTCTTTGTCCTCCGGAAGATGTCCATATACCGGCATCA
>JBJEMO010000202.1:0-6369 GCA_051879715.1 Bilifractor sp. | reverse complement strand
AAATGTTCTTGAAGCCTGTCAATGTCTCAAATACCCGGATTCCAAAATCTTCACAAATCGACCTGCCAAAATCCCCTGTCACAATAGACTTGATCATGGCCTGTTTGCCAGTCAGTTTACCGCTCTCCCTGCGGCTTTTGGCCAGATACCAGATCAGAAGCGCTCCGGTCTGATTCCCGTTCAGGAATTGATAGCTGCCATCCTTCCCGACAATCTCAACTGCCATCCGGTCTGAATCCGGGTCCGTTGCGATCAGGATCTCCGCATCTGTCTCTTTGCCCAGTTTCTCTGCCAGGGCGAACGTTTTCGGATTTTCCGGATTGGGATAGGGAACCGTTTTGAAATCCGGGTCCGGATTCTTCTGTTCCTGAACAACATGAAGGTTATGAAAACCTCTTTCTTCTGCCATCTGCAAAAATGCCCGGCAGCCTGCTCCGTTTAATGGCGTATAAACCACTGAAATATCCTGATCCAGCTGATCACTTTGGTGCTGCGCCATTGATTCGACATAATCCAGGTACATTCTGTCCATTTTCTCCGATACCACCACGATTTTTCCAGCTTGCATCGCCTTTTTCAGATCCATTTTCTGAAAGGTATCAAAATAGTCCCTGGCCTCTATTGCCTTCTGCATTCCTTCCGATATCTCGCCTGAAATCTGGGCCCCGTCCTCCCAGTATACTTTGTACCCGTTATATTCTCTCGGATTATGGCTTGCTGTCATATTGACGCCGGAAATACAGCCAAGTTTTCGAATCGCAAAGGACAGCTCCGGAGTGGGCCGGAGCGACGGAAATAGAAAAACCCGAATCCCGTTTCCGGCAAAAATTTCCGCTGCCTGTTCGGAAAATTCTTTTGAAAAATGACGGCAGTCATAGGCAATCACGACTCCTCTTTCCGGATCCTTTCCGGAGGCAAGAATATAATCTGCAATCCCCTGCGTTGCCCTTCCAACCGTCAGATGGTTCATCCGGTTTGTGCCCGCGCCGCATATTCCGCGAAGGCCTGCCGTTCCAAACTCAATATCCTGATAAAAACGATCCGTGATTTCTCCTTCATTGCCCTCTATCCCGGACAATTCCTGCCTGAGCGGATCCTCTTCAGGAAGCCTGGCCATCCACTTCTCATATTTCTTTTCTGCTTCCATTCTGATATCCTCCTTGATAGCCATCTTATTTCAATCAGACACCCATTCACGGGCTATTTTATCCATTCCCGTCAATAGAATCAACTCCATTGACGAAACTCAAAATTCGTAATGACCAGATGATTTGTTTCTTTGCAGTAAAAAGAGTCACCGATCTTCTGAATTGCTTTTCCGTTGATGCTATATTTCTGCCCATTCTCGTAACTCTGCCAGGCAGAGAGTCTTCCGTTTACGGAGAGCTGAACTACCGGAATATCAGCCTTTGGATTCCCCGCTTCCATTCGTTTTCTTTTTTCTGTGGATAATAAACCGGTTGCAGGGATAGGTCCACGCTGTGGGAATGATCATACAAATGATCTTCTGCACCAGAGCGCTGGTGGTATTAGATGCAGCGTCCAGGGTGGGATTCATGTGCATAAACAGACTATTGATGTTATCCCCGATCCAGCCGTTGGCAAAAATGGTGGCAATGACCATCAGCACATACAGAAAAATACTGAGGGCCACATTGGCATCCGCCTTGAACGAGATCTTCCGGTTCATGACAAAAGCTATGGCATAGCCGATGGCAGTGGAAATCATGTAAGCGAGAATGACCCGCCGGTCACTCATGTGCAGAAAGGCAAAAACCGGGTTGTGCACTTCTCCGCTGACCCCTGCCAGAATAACCTCCAGAAGCAGAAGATGGGCCACCAGTTCCACCGCAGACGACACCGTCCCGGCAAACAGGAATTTCAGAAATTTCCACATCTCCGCGTGCCGGGCACTCCAGTTCTTTCTCTCCGTCTCCTTGTTACCGCAATCCTGTGCCTCCATTCGCTCCTCCTCCCTTGGCGCTGTCTTTTCTTTCCCTGGTATTTGCAGACCGGATCAATCCACCATGAAAAGCCTTTCAAACAACCGGCCCAATGACACGGTAAGTTCTGGTGGCAAAATCAATACTTTAAAACCGTTTCAAATTCGTTCTTTCTTATGACACCGCGGATTTCAGGCCAACTTTCCAGATTGTCTATAACCGTGTAGTTATTCAGAAATCCGGGTGATTCGATTAATACGCCGCAGCTTTCTTTTCAGATAAATCGCTTCACTCTGTTTTGTAAGTATAATCTCGTTTCGCGGAGCTTTCTGTGGATTATTTACGAATCCATTGGAAACCGAAACCCATCCGTTCAAACTGAACCCCTGACAGGAAAACGATTCCTTAAGCGGCATCCTGATATTGTATCAACACACAGCTCAAGTTTTCGTAAATTTTGATCTCATCACGGCCTTTGAGGTAATTTACGATGATCTCGGACATGAGCTTGGACAGTCCGACCTCCAGCGCTTTGCCGCCTTCTGCTGCTTGTTCATCGCATATTCCCCCCTTCACAATGTAATTGCTCATCTCATTATACAGGAAAAATGCGCAAAACCCGCACCAATTCTGCCACCTGAAAAAGTTTTTTGGAAATTTTCTTGGAATTGTTAAGATTCTGTTACAAACGGCAATTTTAGGAACTTTTTCCTGAAAGCAAAAAGATACCGCAAACCCCCATTCTTTAAGGGTTTGCGGCATCTTCAAAGGTGTATCGAGGTTACTGGATTCGAACCAGCGGCCTCTACGTCCCGAAGAGCTCCAGAAAACAAAAATATTGGTTCGAAAAGAGCCAGAAATGCAGTAATAGCAAGGGCTCGCGGGACATTGCATTTTCTTCGATTTACTTGCGTTTATTTTGCTATATCACGGGTTCTGTCATACTTTTGTCGGATCATTTTCGGCAGGCTGATGAATCGTTATTTATTTGCATTTCTTAACAGCTCCGTCCCGCCAGCTGTATTTACGCCAGGCTCATTTCCTGCTGTTCAATTTGTTTAACAGCATCTACTGTAATTCCCAATGCAGCGGCAATATCTTCCTTGCTGAACTTGCCAATTCTAAGCATCCTCACAACTGCTTCACGCTGCGCTTTGTCATATCCTTTTTCTATTCCTTTTTCTATTCCTCTATTTTCTATTCTATCCAAAACGTCACACATATTAACACCTTCTTTCTTCGTGGAAAGCTCTCCTATTACCTCTTCGAATCTTCTGTCATCTGTCAGAACAGACATTAATTTCAAAGTGGCATCAACATGACCGATGGTCTCGGAACTTGGCTTATAGTCATCCGTTAATCTCTTCTGGACAAAATAATCAGCCACATAGCGGAAATCACTTTTAAACCATTTCACCTGCTCTGGTTCCAGAAAAGCTACCTGAAATAAATTCTTCATTTCATAGTCGCTCACAAAGGGTTTGTAAGACTCCGGAATATCAAGTACATCTGTAAGGTGCTGGCTGTATGGCCACGGATTCAACCCAAAATAAAGGACAAATGTAATTACAGGATATGCCCGGTCAATATTTTTATCAAGTAACTGTGCACGATAACCGGATCCATCATAGCCGATCTGTCTCAAAGGCATAAACTTCTCTGCCTTTGTCTGATGCTCAAAGCCAGCCATTACTACGGTAAGATTATTTTTCTTCAGGAACTTGGTCACATCTCTTTCCTGTTCATGTAATTTACCATCAGCCTTATATTGGCTTTTGTCCTTTGCATTTACAAGATCATCCGGTGATACGACCTGTTCGCCACGAAAGAGAAAGCCGTTCATGATATCCGCAAATACATCATTGTAATCTGCCAGGATTTTTTCGCTGATATCTTTTTCCCCCAATCGACTCACCTCCTTCGGTAATCCTTGTGATAATTTTACAATCATTACGATCTGCAGTCAAACATGACTCATTTATGCAACTGGTTACTGATTTACACTCAAACGATATCTCAATAGTCCCTCAATAAGTGCAGATTCTAGAATCCTCTCCTCTGCCTTCCAGCACAGACCAGCATTACTATACCATATCCGATCATGACAAATATTAGCGGGTGTCCACCATATATGTTGTAAAACGAAATCGCCAGGACCACAACATTAATGGCAATCGCCAGAATACCACTCATAACCTTCCATATTGTCGTTGCTTCCCGTTCATGCCTCACAGCCAGAAACAGGAATACTCCTGTCAAGGCTCCAGGTAAAACGGCATGCAGCACCAGAAGAAACGGAAGAATTGCGGTGGGGTTGCTTCTCGTCAAATTCTTAAGAGGAGTACTACCAAACACATCGATCAAGACCATGCACTGCGCCAAAGCAGTAAACCAAAAAGACCAGTTGGGACCAACAGCTTTTTTACTATTATCCATATGAATGCTTCCCCCCTTCTATTCGGATTTCCCTGGAACAGTGCCGTCCATGACTGATTTTGCAAAATCATAGTCCTTGTTTCTCACATAAACATAGTACATGATCTTTTGACTCATGTTCTCGCCAAGGCTGCCCAGGAGTCCGGAACCTCTGTTAGACCTTCCGAAATCACTGCTTCTGATCTCGTATCTGATGTTGGCATGATCAAGCTTTCTGGTAACATTTTGTAATGCGATAGAGTCATATGTCAAAAAAAGTTCTCTTTTGAAAAGCATACGGTCATTCTCCTTTCTCTGAACATTTCCGTATATATTTAATATTATCTGTTTTTATTATCTTACTCCATATATCAGTATGCAATACTGCATTTTAAAAGCTAATATTTTTCGACATCTTTTTCTCTGTGGGATGCTAACTGTAGAGTAATAAGAACACCTGATTTTAATGAAATTAATTTTCAACCAACCGGCGGAAAGTTTGATAAACGGCGGGGCGCGCCCGATAAACGGAGAGACACAGAATAAAATTAAAAAGCCTCAAAAATGCTCTGCTGGTATCCGGCACAGGCAAGGAATATTAAACATTCGGAAGATCTCTGAAAATCCACCGTATAATCCATCTTGCTTTTATGCATCTCCGAAATTTCACTGAATGCCAATTTCTTGATAAAGCTTTTGCCTCCAATCCTTGTCGTTGACTGCTTTCCTGATATCTTCTTCACGTCCATTTTGCAATAGATAATGGATTAACGCTTTAACCTTATCTTCTCCTTGAAGTCTGAAGGTTTCCATCACATCAAGCATAGAATTTCCGACTTTACCTCTTCTATCCTGTCCAGGTATCTGTATATGAAACTCTTCATAAAGCTGGTATCTACAGTCAATGTCGTATAACACACTTTGTACTTCGCTGTCTCGCCTTTGCTTAACATCTGCTTATGAGCAAGGACAGATCATCCTCCTCTCTCGATATCCAATTATCAATTATCTTTGATTGAAACCCTGACGGCAAAGATTGAGCGCCAGAAAAATCGGAAGACCAGCATCGACGCCTTCCTGAAGGATCTGGAAGACCAAAAATCCCTCGTGACGGAATTCTCGGAAGAAATGTTCACGAGCCTTTTGGACTTCATCACGGTCTACACCACAGAGGATGTCCGCTTACCTTCAAGGATGGAAACGAGATCACCATAGGACTCAAGGAGGTGTCACAGTGAAGAAAATCTGCGAATACTGCGGCAAATCATTTATCCAGCCGAAGGGCAGAAAAACCATGCGTTTCTGCTCACACACCTGCTGCCAGAATTGGTGGAATACTCATCCGGAGGTCATAAAGAAAAAGGCGTGGTACACACTTACCTGCGCGTACTGTGGAAAGGAATTCAAATCCTATGGGAACAAAGACAAGAAGTACTGCTCGAAAGAATGTTACTACACCGCCCGCTTCGGAACCAAAGAAGAACATGCGGCAGCTCAAGCAGAAAAAGAAGCCCAGAGACTGGCCGAGCTTGAGCAGAGAGAATTTTACCGCCGAGCTGAATTATCAGATCACTGCCTCCATTGCCCGTACCACCTCAAAATACCCAGATAGGGTATATTCTGGAAAATTGAAATACATTTAAATACCCCGCAAAGCCTTATTAAATAAAGGGTTTGCGGGGTATGGAGCTTTCAAAATGCAGAAGCCGCGCAATGCGTTTCACGAGCATATTTTTTGGAATTTTTTTTGGAATTTTTGGAACTAAAAATGACTCTGGTACAGGTTCTGCCTTCTCTGACAATAATGCCGCAATGTTTCCAGTACAATTCATCTGGTATTGATTTTTCCTGTCAGCACTATCAGCCAAAACCCAATTCTCCTCTCACACGATCGTTTTTTCTTCGCCTTTCTCTTTTCCTGTAAGTTATTGTTTACCTGACCCTTGTAAGCAGTAAGTCAGTTTACGCACAGTTTCAATCATAGCTCTAAGTTTTTCTTCTGCTTTCGTTT
>JBJEMO010000201.1:0-6487 GCA_051879715.1 Bilifractor sp. | reverse complement strand
CATATTTTTCAGATAATCTGCAAGGGAAACGTGCGGGAGTTCTCCCCCGTTATCCGCAATATATTTCAGCTCATCCCGGATCTCGTTTCTTTCGGAGATATAATTCACTGCGTTGATGGGAATGAGGAGCAGAGCCATCAGGATGATGACCGCCAGTGTTGCGTAGAGGATGAATTGCCGCTGGAGTTTTTGTATCATATAGCGTTATCCCTTCCAAATAGTCTTAACACTAAAAAAATATTGTCCTTATTTTTGTAATTGCGGTGCGTCACCAGCGCAGGACAGGTTCAGGAGCATCTGGCCAGCCGGTAGGAGCCTCCCTTTTCGCCGAGGATCTGTACGTCGGCTTCGATAGATGCCAGCTTGTTGCGCAGGTAGCACACGTACATCCAGACCAGATCCGGAACTGCGTCCGGTGTATCTTTCCAGACGTGTTCAAAAAGTTCCGCAGTGGTCAGTTCTTTGTCGGGATTGAGCATAAAAAATTCCATCATTTTTGTCTCCTTGCCTGCCAGACGGATCGAGTTTCTGCTGGAGAGTTCCTGTTCGGAGGTGTTCAGACTCACGGAGCCGATCTGCAGCTGCTTCGGTGTGTAGGATTCATTACGGCGGGTCAGGGAACGGATCCGTGCAAGCAGCTCTCCCATGGCAAAGGGCTTTGTCAGGTAGTCATCGGCGCCTGCATCAAGACCGGTGATACGGTCGTCTATTTCAGATTTTGCAGTGAGCATGATCACGGGTGACACATTTCCGCTGCTGCGGATCTGCTTCAGTGCTTCAATTCCATCCAGCTTCGGCATCATAATGTCGAAGATCATGCAGTCGTAGGGGTTTTCCAGGGCCTTCTGCACGGCGGCCTCCCCATCATAGACAGCATCTGTTTCATATCCGGAATGTGTCAGGATCGCTACAAGTGCCCTGGACATATCCTCTTCATCTTCAGCAAGTAATATTTTCATAGAATAATCCTTTCATTTTTGTCATGTGCTCCGATCTCTGCTGATTTTTTTTTCATGCTGCGCAGCTTCCTGATTCCCCTCACGGATCAGGGCGCGTATGGTCTGCATGGAGATATCGCAGGATGCCAGCTCATCTGCGGTGCGTTTCAGCTCAGATGTAATAATTTTCTCATTAGCGATATTGTGCTTGTATTTCAGCTGATGCTCCAGGCTTGCCCACATGTCCATGGCAATGGTGCGCAGCTGAATCTCTACATAGTAATGGCCAGGATTGTTTCCGTGCACGTCTTCAAAGGGGACTGTGACCTCCAGAATCAGGTGATAGCTTCTATACCCGTTGGGCTTTGCCTGTCGGATGTAATCCTTTTCCTTTATGACACGCAGGTCCGGGAAGGACTTCAGGTAGTCAACGATGGAATAAATATCGTCGACAAAACGGGTGATAATCCGCAACCCGATGGAATCGGTGATTTCAGACAGTGCAGATTCCGGTGTCTGGGGCAGCCCCTTCCGGTCGCATTTTTCACGCATGCTTTGTTCACCCTTGACGCGGGATTCAAGATGCTCATAGATACCGTCGCCTGTTTCCTCACGCACCTTGTCATTGTGGGCGGAGATTCTGCGCACAACCTCATTCATGACAATCGGAAGGGTATCTTTATATTTTCCATAAATCGAATCACATGTAGAAGCAGAATTCCCATTGGCTGCAGTTTCCGTTGATCTGGCTGCAGCGGTAACGTTTGAGATTACACTGTTAAAAGATCGTGTGTTAGTGATATCCGCAACAGTATTGTCCTTTTTCATATCCGTAGAAGCATTAACCGGATCAGCGGTAACCGGCTTCCTTGTCTGGATCCAGTAAGCCCCCATGCTCTGCCCGGGTTTTCCGGTCACATCATCATCCAGATACGCTGCAAGCCCGACATCCGCAGGCCGCCATGCGTTGGCTTCTTCGATGGAAGCGTATTCGACTTCCGCATACCAGAATTCGGTGGGCTGTCCCTCATCCACATGGTTTACTTCCAGATGGTTTCCGTCCGGCAGCAGGTAGGTCCTTCTGACCTTTGGGATCAGCGGCAGACCGATCAGGTCCTCCAGCTGGCAGAAGATATTCTTCTCCACAGGCATTTCAATTTCTTTTCTGGCCAGCCCGCCGGCAGATTTAAAGCAAAGAATAAATGCTGTTTTTCCCCCTACGGCATCCTCCTCGCGAATGCGGACTGTCGGGACGACAGACAGGTAACCCTGCCGCATGTTATGCTCAACCAAAAGGGGGAAATCCTGCTCCGGCCACCCCTTGACCATCCATTTTCTTTCGATTTCCATACATTTCTCCATAATAAAAATTTGGCAGAATGTTACAGCCGTCCCGGTGACACAAGAACAGAGCCGCTGCTGCAAGCCCCATTTAGCTGTACGCTCTGACATTTCTTCAATATCTTAACACAATATTGTAGCTTTTTTGTGTCTAATTCCAGAGAAGGAACCGAATTAACACGATCGCTGGTTACAGTTTATTGGTGTGTCCTCTTGACGCACCTCTGAACTGTAATATCGCTGTGCTTGTGACACCATTGCCTCTTGTCTTGTTCTTCCGGTTTATCCTGCTTAAGGCTGGTATACTTTCGGGTATACTTTTCAGGTATGCTTTCGGGTATACTTTTATAGAGGCCTTCTGTCGAGGCCAATGAGCAGTGACGTCCAGTCGTTTTCCCTGGCATGTCAGCACCCCGCTTCACCTTGAAAATGGCAGGACCCTGTGCTATTGTAAGATTGTTTTTTGCTTCAAATATCAGGCACTGCCATTTGCTATTGCGAAGCCTGTATTTTTAAATGGAAAAATTATTATTTGCATATAGCTTATGCCAGATGATTTGTGCGGGTTTTATTAAGGATGAAATTCGATAGCACAAATTGCGGATCAGAAAAGAAAGCAGTTAATACTTTAGAGAAGAAATCAGGGTAGAATCTTATGTCGAATACAGTAAAAACCATGCTTGCGGTTGGCGCCTGCAAGACAACGAGAAACGTCCTGCGCCTGCTCCACCGGGGCGGCACAACGACCCCCGGGCGTGTGGCTATGAAGCTGGATGCCGATATTCTGGAAACTGTCTCCAAGGGTATGGAGATCATTGTGGTAACCGGTACAAACGGGAAGACCACCACGTCCAACATGATCGAGCACGCATTGTCCGGATCCGGGAGAGATGTCCTGGCCAATAAGTCCGGCGCCAATCTGCTGCCGGGCGTGACAGCCGAGTTTACCTCCAACGCCACCGCGACAGGAAAGCCGAAGAAGCACTACGCCGTGATCGAGTGTGACGAGGGTGCTCTGAAGCAGGTGGTTCCAAGGATTCATCCGAAGGTGATTGTGGTTACGAATCTGTTCCGGGATCAGCTCGACCGCTATGGTGAGGTTATGCATACATTGGAAGAAATCCGGAAGGGCATCAAAATGGTCCCGGACGCAATTCTCTGTCTGAATGCAGACGATTCTCTCACAGCCTCACTTGCCATCGGCGTTCCGAATCCGGTCACCTACTTTGGCATTGACTGCCCTGTCGGTGAGCAGGAGAATCTGGAAATCTCAGATGCCAGATACTGTATCCGGTGCGGAACGGAGTATGTATATGATTACCATACCTATGCCCACCTCGGCGGTTTCCGCTGCCCCAAATGCGGATACAGCAGAATTCATCCTGCAGTTGCAGTGACGGAGATTGAGCGGGTATCCTCTTCAGGGAGCACGGCCCGTATACGGTTCGGAAGGGACGGGTCACAAGCTCAGGATAACGGGAACTCTGATCTTGTTAAGAACACTGATGCAAACAGAGCGCCAGTGACGGGACCACAAACAACTCCTGCAACGGATATGGCACCGGATCTGCGGACAATTCCGACAGCACAGACTACCGGGTCAGATAAGAGAGAAGAGACAGAACAGGAAGTCTCTATCGGTCTTCCTGCCGTCTATAATATCTACAACGGCGCAGCGGCCATCGCCGCATACCAGGCGGCCGGCTTTGACCGAAACGAAGTGATCTCTTCCCTCGCCGACGTACACAGCAGCTTCGGACGGATGGAGACCTTCCGTCTCGGAGAGGTGCCGCTTCAGATGATCCTTGTAAAAAATCCCGCAGGATGCAACCAGGCCCTGTCCTATCTGGCAAGCCTGAACGAGGATTATCAGGCCGTTTTCTGCCTCAACGACCGCACTGCGGACGGCCACGATATCTCCTGGATCTGGGATGCGGATTTTGAAAAAGTGTGCCGTGATCCTCATATGAAGCATGCATTTGTAGTCGGCGACCGCGCAGATGATATGCAGCTTCGTCTCAAGTATGCAGGCGCTTCTGAGAGGGTTATCGAAAAAATGCCGGACAATGCAGCACTGATTGAGAAACTTCAGCAGAGCAGTCTGCCGGTATTTATACTTCCGAACTACACGTCCATGCTGTCCCTGCGGGCAGCCCTTAGCACGATCACAGGAAAACAGGCATTCTGGAAGGGCTGAGTGCAGAAAGCCCGACAGGGAGGATATAGTGTGAAATATAGTCGTTTCATGACTATTTGTGCCGGAAACGACAGTGCACGGAATGGAGATTACTATGAGTGAATTAAAGATCTGCCATCTCTATCCGGAGGTATTGAATCTGTATGGCGACCGCGGAAACATCTGCTGCCTGCAGAAACGTCTCCAGTGGAGGGGCATAAACGTACAGGTGGAGAGAGTGGGCCTTGGAGACCAGACGGATCTCTCCGGCTATGATCTCTTCTTCATCGGTGGAGGACAGGACTTTGAACAGGAGGTTCTGCTGAAGGACCTGAAATCAGGAAAAGCAGACGCGATCCGTTCAGCCATCGAGGATGGCAAGACATTCTTGTGCATCTGTGGCGGCTATCAGATGCTCGGACACTACTATGAGACCGCGGACGGTGTGAAATGCGAATTCCTCGGTGCGGTAGATTTTTACACCAAGGGCGGCAGTACACGGATGATCGACAATTATGCCTTTACACTGGGGCAGGAATCCGGCGGCAGCACCGTGGTGGGATTCGAAAACCACAGCGGAAGAACATACCTGGGAGAAGGCGTAAAGCCGCTTGGCACTGTTCTGAAGGGCTGCGGCAATAATGGAGAGGACAAGACAGAAGGGGTGCGGTACAAGAACGTATTCGGCTCATACAGCCACGGTCCGATTCTTCCGAAAAATCCGGAGTTCTGTGATTTCCTGCTGAAAACCGCGCTGGAAAGAAAATACGGAAGCTTTGACCTGGAGCCGCTGGATGACGGATTTGAGAAGCAGGCCCACGACAGTGTACTTGCCCATGTGCTCGCCGGCACTGCAGGGAAAGATGACTAATATAAAGCATAAAGCGGAGACCCCTGTATGCAAGAGAAAAAACTGAAAATCGAAAAGCTTGCAATGCGCATATCCTTCCTCGGAACGGTTGGCTTCGCCGCTGCAGAGTTTCTGGTCTTTCTGATTGCGGGGTCCAGAGCGGTTCTGATGGATTTTGTTTTTGACTTCGTAGATGTCATAATCATCGGTCCGCTGATGCTTCTGATTCCATATCTGTACAAACCGGCATCCGAACGCCACCCCTACGGGTACGGGCAGGTAGAATCCCTGTTCATCATCATGAAGTACCTTGCTCTGGTCGTGGTTGATGTCGTCCTGCTATACGACAACGTGGTGACAATCCTGCATGGCGGTCACACCATCAACGCCGGCACGGTATTTCTGTATGAGATGATATCCAGTATCGGGACACTGACCATGTGCCTCGTACTGAAATATCTGAGCAGGAAATACGAGTCCATGATCATCGAAGCAGAGATATTTTCCTGGAAGATTTATGTATATACCAGCGCAGGTTTGGCGCTCGCCTTTCTTCTGGCGATTTTTCTCAAGAAAACACCCTATGCATTTCTGGTTCCCTATATGGATCCGGTCATTGCCTCAGTAATGGCTGTTGTGCTGATCATCCGGCCGATCCGGGAAATCATCGCCAATACGAAGAATCTCCTGCTGTTTTCCGCACCGCCGGAAACCGTCGAAGAGGTCCGGGCAGTTGCCGAAGAAGAACTGAAAAAATACTCCTGCCGCATCAACTTTCTGGAGGTAATCCAGACCGGCAGAAAAACCTGGGTGGAAATCTACATCGACAGTGAATCTGACGTCGTAGTCCTCCACCACCTGCGCCTGATCCGCGACAGCATCCGTACACGTCTCAAGGAGGATTTCGATCAGCTCTACGTGGAACTGATTCCCGACCTTCCGGGATAACAGGAATAGAGACATCCGAAAATATTGTGCGGGTTGGCAGGATTTTCCCAGACAGTAATTTATTCCCAACAGCCTATGGCAGAATATATTCCAAGCAGGAAAAATAGAATAAAAACAGAATAAGTACTAAGGAAAAAAGAAGAGGACTCCGAAAGGAGTCCTCTTCTTTTTTGCAAAGTCAAAAATCCAGAAAGCCAAAAATTCAAAAAATCAAAAATCTCAAAAATTGCGAAA
>JBJEMO010000200.1:0-6505 GCA_051879715.1 Bilifractor sp. | reverse complement strand
AAAACACCTACAAATGCAGTATTTGCAAGGCTTATAAGTTAATCAGCAGACACTATATAGTGTTGAATATTCACGATGGCATTGCTCTTTGTGAACATAAAGCCACACATGAGCAAATGGATTTGAAAATAGATGACTTGGTTTGTGTTGCTGAGTTTGGTGAACCTATCTATCCCTATCTGAAGCCAATAGATTCCATTTGTAATGCTCCAGATTCTGATCTTTGGCATACGTTGATTGAAGCAGATAATTACCATGCCCTTCAATTATTAGAATATTTATATGCAGGGAAAGTAGATTGTATTTATATCGACCCGCCTTATAACACTGGTGCCAGAGACTGGAAATACAATAATGATTATGTCGATTCTTCTGATCAGTATCGGCATAGTAAATGGCTTTCCTTCATGGAAAAACGCCTAAAATTAGCGCAAAAATTACTGAATCCCAGTAACTCAGTACTGATAGTTACGATTGATGAAAAAGAGTATCTTCACCTTGGATGTTTATTGGAAGAATTATTTCCAACTGCGCGAATTCAGATGATAAGCACTTGTATAAATCCAGGTGGTGTATCAAGGGGATCATTTAGAAGGGTAGATGAATATATATTTTTTGTAATGATAGGAGAGTCGGCTCCGGTTGCGATGCAACTAGACCCAGAGTGGTTTGGTGGAGATTTGAGTAAGCACGTGCTTTCACTTAATTGGAGGAGCTTTGCCCGTGCAGGTTCGAATTCTGATCGATCTGATCGGCCCAATTTGTTCTATCCAATATTTGTTAGCAAAGATTTATCCAAAGTCGTTTCTATAGGTGATTCGTACTTTGGTGATAATCGTGCAGAAGTTGTTGGTCCAGAGAATACAATTACTGTATGGCCATTACATCAAAATGGAAGTGAAGCATATTGGATGTACACCCAAGATGGCCTTAAAGATTTAATAGAAAAAGGATATTTTCATATTGGCAATATCACAAAAAGAGGTGTGGCCCTTTACTATTTGAATAAGGGTGAGCAAGAGAAAATTCGAAATGGAGTTTTCAGGGTTGTAGGTAAAAACCCACGTGATGGTTCTGTTGTTACTGAAACAGTCAATGACTCTCAGAATGCGATAGCGCCATCTCAGTGGCGTATTCCTTCACATAATGCGCGAACAGGTGGTACTGAAATATTGAAAAAAATGATTGGCAATAGATTTTCATTCCCAAAATCTGTATATGCGGTACATGATACGATCAGATTTTTTCTTGCTAACAAACCGGATGCAACAGTAATCGATTTCTTTGCAGGTTCTGGGACAACATTGCATGCCGTTAATCTACTTAATGCAGAGGATGGTGGAAAACGCCAATGCATTATTGTTACAAATAATGAAGTGTCTGAATCAGAAGCAAAAAAATTGAATAATCAAGGATACAATCCTGGGGATCCAGAATGGGAAAATCTTGGTATAGCCCACTATGTAACATGGCCAAGGACAACTTGTAGTATTAGAGGAGAAGATATCAATGGTAAACCATTGAAAGGCGATTACCTTGGAAATGGATATCCTGATGGAACACCTATTCATATGTCTGATGGATTTAAGGCAAATGCAGCATTCTTTAAGTTGGGTTTCCTGGATAAAACCGCTGTGGCTCTTGGACGTCAGCTTTCAGAATTAATTCCGGTGCTTTGGCTGAAGGCAGGTGCCCATGGTCCTTGTCCAGTATTAAAAGATGAAAATTGCAAAATGATGATTCTGCCTGAGAATAAGTTTGCTATTTTGATTGATGAAAAACAGTTTCCTAAATTTGAACAGGATATGCTTTCTTATCCGGAAATCCATACAATTTACTTTGTGACGGATTCTGATCAGGGATACCGAGAGATGATTAAGTCTTATGAAGATAAAGATACCTATCAGCTATATAGAGACTATCTGGATAATTTCCGGATCAACACAAGGAGGTAGACAATGAAAGTAGAATTATTTCCTTTCCAGAAAAAGGCATTGTCAGAACTCCGGATGATGGCAGCAGAAGCTATTAACGGATATCAAAGAACGCATTCAAATCAGGTCATTTCTTTTACTGCACCAACTGGAGCAGGAAAGACCATAATAATGGCGTCTCTGATTGAAGATATTTTTGTTGGCAGTGTAGATTATCCGGAGCAGCCGGAGGCTATTTTTGTATGGCTTTCGGATTCGCCTCAGTTGAACGAACAGTCAAAAGATAAAATAGATCTAAAGGCAGACCGTATATTATTAGGCCAATGCGTAACTATTAATGATGAGTCTTTTGACCAGGAATATTTAGATGATGGCCATATTTATTTCCTGAATACTCAAAAGCTGGGTAAGAGTTCAAATCTTACGAAGCATGGTGACAGTCGTACTTATACGATCTGGGAGACACTGGCGAATACTGCTAGGGAGAAAAGTGACCGTTTATATGTCATCATCGATGAAGCACATCGTGGTATGCAGGGGCGAGATGCCGGACGGGCTACAACGATCATGCAGAAGTTCCTGAAAGGAAGCCCGGAAGATCATCTGGATCCTATGCCAGTGGTAATCGGCATGTCAGCAACTATTGCCAGGTTCAATGCGCTTGTTTCAGGAACAGTAGCTACTACACATCCCGTCGTTGTTACAACAGATGCTGTACGAGCTTCAGGGCTTCTGAAAGATCGTATTGTCATTTCTTATCCGGAAGCAAGCTCTGCAAATAGAGATATGGCGGTCCTTCAGGCAGCGGCGGATGAATGGAAGAATAAATGGGATCACTGGTACCAGTATTGTTACGAGCAGCATTATGCCTACGTGAATCCGGTCCTTGTCATTCAGGTACAGAACAGCACGAATCCAAATAATGTTTCCGCTACGGATCTCGGCGATTGTATTCAGAAAATTGAAGACCGGTGCAATATTCATTTTGTTGAGGGAGAAGTTGTTCACACCTTTGGACAGACAACATCAACGCTGACGATTAATGGTCTTAAAGTACCATATGTTGAGCCTTCTGCCATAGCAGAAGATAAGCGGATAAAAGTGGTTTTCTTCAAGGAAAACCTTTCCACAGGATGGGATTGCCCTAGAGCAGAGACGATGATGTCCTTCCGTCATGCCACGGATGCAACTTATATTGCACAGCTTTTGGGGCGTATGATCCGTACACCTATGCAGAGTCACATTCAGGTCGATGATACACTGAACGATGTCCATCTGTTCCTTCCTTATTTTGATGCTGATACGGTAAAGGATGTAGTAAAAGCATTGCAGGATACTGAGGGAGGAGATATCCCCTCGGATATCTATGGGGAGTCCTTGGAAACGCACTCCACGCAGACACTTACTGTAAGACCTCATACTGCTGGATCTCAGAAAAAGAGAGAAGAAAAGCAGATACCGGGGCAGATGACCATGTCCTTTGATGACCGTGGTGATGCGCAGCCATTCTCTACAGAAGGAAGATCTGATGTTGGAAGTGAGCAGACATCAAATCCTCAGCCAGTCGCTGACTGCAATCCTTCGAGAGAAGAACATACAAATTCAACAGGAAATTCTTCACGACCAGTTTCTTATACGGACAACAGAGAAGGACAATCAACTAGCGAGGTTAGAGAATCTGGCTCATATAATAGTAGGAGCTCATCAAATCAGTCAGACTCTCAGACGAACGCCACAGCGCCTCAAAATGTCACTGAGAATGATGGCATCGATCGTGAAGAGGTAATGCGGGCAATTAATGATTCCGGCCTTCTGACTTATGACGTCCGATCAGTAAAGATCAACAATTATTTGAGTTCACTTTATGCGCTTGCAAGGCTGCTTGTTCAGTCGAACAAGAATCCAAATGCCAAAGACGAAGTGCTTGAGAATATTGTCAAGATGATCCGGGAATACGTCATGGATCTGCGTCGTAAGGGTAAGTACAAGGATATGGCAAAACATATCATGGAATTTGAGATGAAGACGCAGGTTTTCGACGTGTTTGGAGAAAATGTTGATGACAATATCATCTATCATTTTATGTCAACGACAGATACCGATATTGATCGTCAGTTTAGAAGAGCGGAATCAAAACTCGGAAACGAAGGCGTCGGCAATAGATATGGCATGTACTTCTATGATACAGAAGATCCTAATGCCTACAAAATTGATGTGATTCTCTTTGCTGCAGATGAAGAATGTGTTGCAAGGCTTAACGATTATGCAGAGAAAGAATTTCATCATATGAATGATCAGTATCGACGGAAAATGGTCGGTCTGGATGATCGCTTCATCAGGCAGTACAACACGATTGTTTCGGATGGCGATAAAGTCAGTAAGCATAATTTCAGGCTTCCAGAAACCATTAATGTTTCGAGAGATGCTGATGGTCAAATCTATACGGATCATCTCTTCGTGGATGATTCAGGAAAAGCCAGGATTAAGCTGAATACTTGGGAGCAGGGTGTGCTTGAAGAGGAAAGGGAAAGGCCAGACTACGTATGTTGGCTTAGGAATCCTCCTAGAAAGCCATGGTCTCTCTGCATTCCATATGAAATGGGAGGAGAGACAAAGCCGGCATATCCGGATTTCCTGATCATCAGAAAAGATGAAGACGGTGAGTATGTTATTGATATCCTCGAACCGCATGATCCGACGAGGACAGATAATATTGGCAAGGCAAAAGGCTTTGCTGAATATGCTCGTCAGAATCCTGGAGTGGGAAGAATTGAACTGATCCGCATGGGACAGGATGGTCTGGGGCATAACCGTTTCAAACGTCTTGATATGGCTAAAAGCCTAATCAGAGATAAAGTTTCTCACGCTATGACGAATGATGAATTGGATCATATTTTTGCGACTGATGGGGCTTTCTTGGATTAAAGAAGAGGAGAAGTTTTTTCAATGGACAGCGACCACATAGTCAGTAAAATGAACGGATTTCTGCACATGGCATCCGAGGTGCTTGTGCAGTGGCTTGGTAAACTCCTGCCGAAGACATCTGATGATTGGTGGGAAGACAGTGTTATTGATAAATTGAGCTATAACCAGCGTCAGATGGCTCAGGAGCGCGGATTTAGTAAGCTTGAAGATTTTGACCTGGCTGCTTTACTTCGCATTGCTGATAAGTCCTGGTACACCATGCGGGAGGTTGCCTTCCTTCCCACCAGAGAAAGAGAATGCATCCGTGATATGATGCGTGTTCGAAACAACTGGGCTCATTGTAGCGCGACCTTACCGGGTAAAGATGCAATTATTGCGGATCTGGATACTTTGCACGATTTCTTTGAGCAGAGAGAATGTGATGAGAAGCTGCTTCAACAGGTCGAAGCAATGAAAGAGGAGGTAAAATCTCCATCTACAGTTGATTTTGCCTCTCTAGCAAACCCTTCCGAGAATAAAGAAGAGGCATCTGCTCCGGAAGAAGAAACAGACGAGATTAAAGAAAAAGGACTCGTATATCTTGTTGGAGATCCGTCTGTTCGCGGGATAGTCATGTCTATTAGTTCCGTAGGCGATACGAAGAAATATGATGTATTTGTCAATGGAAGCTTTAAAACTTACTATTCCGGACAGATTGCTCCGGTCGTAGAGACTGCTCATTACAATTGGGTAGACATCAATACATTCCGTAGTTATCTGACAGCGTATCAAATAAATAACCCGTCTGGTCGTGATCTTTATTCTTTGAATGCTGCCAGAATTGATTTTGTTCCGTATCAGTTCCGTCCGGCGCTGAAAATGATCCATGCAGATGAACCAAGAATTCTGATTGCAGATAGTGTCGGTGTCGGTAAGACAATAGAAGCTGGAATCATATTAAAAGAGCTCCAGGCTAGGAATGAACTGGAAAATGTGATGGTCATCTGCCCGAAACCACTTGTGACAGAACGCAAGTGGGAGCTTGAAATGAAGCGATTTGATGAAGATTTTGTTCCTCTCACGGGTGGTCAGCTTCGTCAGATCATTTCGAATACAGATAGAGATGGTGAGTGGCCAGTCAGATTTTCGAAGACAATCGTACCATATTCAATTCTTGATGGTCGCACATATGAAGGGGAGTCAGATAAGAGGAAGCATTCGTTTGGATTAAAGGATCTTGATCCGGCTCCGCACTTTGATCTTGTAATCGTTGATGAAGCACACCATATCCGAAATGGCAGCATGGAGAAGGAGAAGGCATTTAACTATAAATGCGTAAAGTATTTCTGTGATCATGCAGATGCTGTCGTTATGCTGACTGCAACGCCTCTTCAGACAAGTGACGATGATTTGTTCACACTCCTTAATGTTTTGCGGCCGGATATGGTTATCGATAAAGCCACATTTAATCTGATGTCCAAGCCTAATGCTCATATTTCTGCTTGTTCCAGTATTATCCGAAGAGCTGGCGATAACTGGAAAGCGGAAGCATTGGAGGAACTTCGTCAGGTCCTGGATACTCAGTGGGGTGAGAATGTCATTGGTGCCAATCCTGTCTATGCAGAAGCTATACAGACTTTGCAGCAAGAGAAAGTTACCAGAGAAGA
>JBJEMO010000199.1:0-6572 GCA_051879715.1 Bilifractor sp. | reverse complement strand
GTAAGGGAATGGGAATTGTAACCGTATTATGGGAAAAATGGACGGAGTTCAAACGGGACTTCTTTAAGATCACTTTGGCAGCCATGATATCGCCACTGATGTATCTCATCATATTTGGTCTGGGTATTCAGGCGACATCCCACGGCGAGCCCTACCTGCACTATCTGATTCCGGGCATCGTGGCAATGTCCACCATGACAGGGAGCTTCAGCGCTGTGGCACAGAACATGAGTGTGCAGCGCCTGTACGAGAAAGCACTGGATCAGGTCATGATCTCACCGACACCCCTGTGGCAGTTTATCGCAGGTCAGATTCTGGGCGGCGCCCTTCGCGGCATGTACGCTGCCTGCATCATACTTCTGCTCACGATGTCCATCAGGACCGGTCTGATCTTTAACGCGTTGTCCTTTCTGATCATGTTCCTGAATGGCATGGTTTTTTCCACAATGGCACTGGTGCTTTCGTTCCTTGCAAAGAGCTACTCGGATGCGCCACGGTACAATGCCTACATCATCGTACCGATGTCATTTCTCTGCAATACCTTTTTCTCGACAGATCAGATGCCCGGCGCTTTCCGTTACTTTGTAGGAATTCTTCCTCTCTCTCAGGCAAGCAATATGATCCGGAATATTTCAGCCGGGGAATCTGCCGGATGGACAGGCATTGTGATCCTGCTGATATACCAGGCGGTTTTCTCGCTTCTGGCAGTGCTGTTCATCTACAAAAAGAAAAATCTCTAAATACCTCTGTCTCTCTGCCTGTGACAGATAATCACAGAGCATAAATGAATCGTAATACAACACATGATGCATCGATCGGTCGATGATATCTGAAAGGAAACGAATATGTCAGATCAGGCAATTCTTGTCGCCAGCTTTGGAACAATCCGTGAGGAAAATCTGCAGTGCTCTATAGGTGCGCTGGAAAAGGAAGCGCAGGCTTATTTTCCTGATCGGAAGCTTTATCGCAGCTGGACCAGTAACTTCATACGCAGACGTCTTCTTGTAAAAGAGGGAAAGCATGTGGACAGCACGGCAGAAGCAGTACAGCGAATGATTGCGGACGGCATTCGGGACGTGCTTGTGTTTCCTGCTTTTATGTTCGCAGGAAAGGAGTATCTGGACCTTCTGGAATTTTTCCAGAACCCTGCTGATCCGGATCATACCACAGACAGATCTCAGAGCTGGTTCGATCACGTACGAATCGCACGTCCTCTGCTGGATTCCAGGCAGGACTGCATCGATATCATTCATTTTCTGGATACATTCTTTCCTGAACAGGGGAATGATTCTGCCGTGATTCTGATGGGGCACGGTACCACCTACGGTCATGATGGTATTTATACTGTGCTGGAACAAGCGCTTGCCTCCCACGGAAAAAATCATGTGCTGCTTGGCACGATTGACTCTCCGGAAATCGGTTTTGATCATGTTGTATCCAGACTGCAGGAGGAAGCGCGGCAGCACGGAAAATTCCGCAGGATCACACTGATGCCGCTTCTGATCACCGCAGGAAACCATGTGGCGGTGGATATGGCCGGCGATCAGCCGGATTCCTGGAAATCCCGGCTGGAACACGCAGGATACGAGGTAAGCTGTGTTTTGCAGGGCATGGGTGAATTCCCGGAAATCCGTAAATTAATGATTCAGCATGCTGCAGATGCGGCTGAAATAAGCACAGATATGAGGGATGAGCTATGATACAGATGGTAGGAACGGACCATACACTGGCTCCGGTCAATATCAGGTCCTTTTTCTCTTTTACAAAAGAAGAAAGCATTCAGTTCATGACACAGATCCAGCAGGATCTGCATGCAAGCGGCGTACTGCTCCTGTCCACCTGCAACAGAATGGAACTGTGGGTCAGCACAAGGGAAGAACACCCGGACGATCTGCTTCACGAGATCTGTCTGTTCAAGGACATTCAGGACGACCGTTACCGCAGCTTTTTCCGCGGACGCACAGACGAAGCAGCAGTAGAACACCTGTTTTCCCTCACCTGCGGACTGAAATCTGCCATTCTTGCTGAGGATCAGATCCTGACGCAGGTCAAGTCTGCCCTGTCCTTTGCAAGGGAGCACTATTTTACGGATGGCGTCATTGAGGTTTTATTCCGGATGGCAGTAACCGCTGCCAAAAAAGTGAAAACAGAGGTCACCTTTACCCACGCAGATACGACTGCTATTGCACAGGCTGTCTCTATGCTGAAGGAGCAGCGTTTTCATCTGAAGGGCGCCAACTGCATGGTGATCGGCAATGGAGAATATGGAAAAATCGCCGCAAATACCCTGGTCAAAAACGGAGCAAACGTCACAGTCACGGTCCGTCAGTACCACAGCGGAAGAGTAGAAATTCCCAACGGATGCAGCCGTATCAATTACGGTGACCGTATGGAATATCTGCCGGAATGTGACCTTGTCGTGAGTGCGACCACAAGTCCCCACTACACCATTACCTATCAGGATCTTCTGGGAATGCATCCGGACCACCCGATTATCCTGATCGACTTTGCCATTCCGCAGGACATCGATCCGAGAGTCGGCCAGCTTGAGAATTTTACAATTTACAATGTTGACGACTTTCATTCGAATGCCGTCCGTGATACTGATGCGAACCAGGATGCGTATCAGAAGGCACGGTCCATTCTTTCCAGGGAAGAAGAAGCCTTCTGGTTCTGGATGAATGGACGTGATATTGTACCGCGGATTCACGGAATCAAGGAGCAGGCGGTAGAGGATTACAATCTGCGCATGAGAAAGATTATCCAAAAGCTTCCTATGACCACAGACGAGCGGCAGCAGCTGACCCTGGATATGGACCGCGCTGTGGGAAAAGTCATTGCACACCTGATCTTCGATCTGCAGGACCATCTGCCAGATGACGAATTCAGAGAATGTATTACAGGTATGGAAAAGGTTTATCAGGAGGAGGACATCGGATGAACCATTCGCAGCATCAGGAGAAAATCTTTTTCCCCGTTTTTCTTGATCTCTCAGCAAAAAAAATCGTCGTCGTCGGCGGGGGATCCATTGCAGAGCGAAGAATTCTGACCTTGTACGGCTTTGCAGGCAGTATTACCATTATCGCTCCGGAGATTACAGACTTACTTCAGACCCTTTCCGATCCGCATCTGATACAAACTGGTTCAAAGCCATCGTCTGTCCGTAATCTCCTTCACGAGGACAGGTCCCAATGTTCAGATGATCATCCGGATCATACAAGTATAAATGATTCCGCTCAGGATAATTCCACCCCAAATACCTCCAGCTCTGATACCTCCAGCCGGGATAACTGGAAGCCATCTCCTGGCAGTAAGGCTCAACAGACGCCTGTCATATGGAAAAAGAAGAAATATGAGAGAAGTGACATCATGGACGCAGACCTGGTCCTGGCCTGCACCAGCGATCCGGATCTCAACAACGATATCTATGTAGCCTGCAAATGTCTTGGCATACTTGTCAATGACTGTAGTGACAAGAATAAGTGTGATTTCTATTTCCCGAGCATTGTACAGAAGGACAATGTCGTTGTAGGCATCAACGGAAGCGGCGCAGATCATCATCAGGTCAAGGTAATCCGCCAGAAAATCGAACAGGCACTTCAGTGTGACCACTCTCTTTACAGAGAAGATGCAGCATGTTCTGCCGGAAGGGATGATGAGGGGAAATGAAAAAGAAAAAAATAATAATCGGAAGCCGTGAGAGTCAGCTGGCAGTCGTACAGAGCAGACTCGTCATCAGATATCTCAACGAAAACCACCCTGAGGTGGAGACAGAGCTTCTGACAATGAAGACGACAGGAGATAAAATTCTCGACCGCCGCCTGGACCAGATCGGCGGCAAGGGCCTCTTTGTAAAGGAACTTGATAAAGCGCTGATAGAGCATCGAAGTGATTTCTCAGTGCACAGTCTTAAGGATCTGCCCATGGAGGTATCGGAATCGCTGCCGATCGTCGCTTATTCCAGACGGGAGGATCCCAGGGATGTACTGGTTCTGCCCAAGGGAAAAACAGAGATAGATTTTTCCAAGCCCATCGGGACCTCTTCTCTGCGCAGAATCCTGCAGCTGAAAAAGCTCTTCCCTGACGCAGCGTTTGAAAGTGTACGCGGAAATCTGCAGACGCGTCTGCGAAAACTGGATGAGGGGCAGTATTCTGCCATTATCCTGGCCGCCGCAGGCATGAAACGGATGGGCCTGGCGGAGAGAATCAGCCGATACTTTTCCGTAGATGAGGTGATCCCATCTGCAGGACAGGCAATCCTCGCCGTGCAGGGCAGAAAAGATGAAGATGCCTCTGTATTTGACGGTTTCAGGGATGAGGACGCCACCCTTGCCGCGATCGCGGAGCGCGCCTTCGTCCGCTATCTGAATGGAGGCTGCTCCTCACCCATTGCCGCACATGCCACCATATTTGAAAATGCTGATGCTCTGCCTGCTTCTTATAAAGATGCTCCAACATTACAGCTTCTTGAAAATGGGCTTCCTGGTGATGATTTACCTGATGACTATTCGTATGGTAATGGTTTATCTGACATAGACGTGCCGGATGACAGTGCAAAGCTGATCTATCTGCGCGGACTGTATTACAATGAGGAAAATGGGGCTGTCCGGACTGGGGCTGGCATTGCACCGGCTGGGAAAGCAGAACGCCTGGGTGTCATTCTGGCGAAAAAGCTGCAGAAGGAAGCAGCCACATAAATTCACTTGGACATGCAGAGGTTTCATAGACCATTAGTCAGAGCATTACCGGCTGTTCAAAGATTTATCCGGAATAGGCCGATAAAGTAAAAAGCGAGGACTGTTTGACAAAGGCGCCTGAAGCGCCTGAGGAGTTCCGCAGCTTCATACATTATGGATAAATCTTTGTTACAGCCGGTTTGCGAATGACGGCCGGGCTATGAAACCCCTGCATCTACGTCATACATCGCTATTATTTACATGTTCTAATAATATGATGTCTATACGTAACGCATACATTATAAAAGTACGGAGAACAATTATGGAAAAAGGGAAAGTATGGCTCGTCGGAGCCGGCCCGGGAGATGCGGGCCTGTTTACACTAAAGGGAAGGAAAGTCCTGCAAAAGGCGGATGTGGTGCTTTACGACAGCCTGGTCGGTCCTGGCGTACTTGCCATGATCCCTGACACTGCCCGCACGATAAACGTAGGTAAGCGGTCCAGTCATCATACCATGCCGCAGATGGAGATGAATAAGCTGCTGCTTGAAGAGGCCCGCAAAGGGAACCGCGTTGTCCGCCTTAAGGGGGGAGACCCGTTTCTCTTTGGCAGAGGAGGCGAAGAGCTTGAACTCCTTGCAGAGAATGATATACCCTTCGAGGTCGTCCCCGGAATCACCTCACCGATCGCTGTACCCGCCTACAATGGCATCCCGGTCACCCATCGGGATTTTACGTCTTCCTTACATATCATTACCGGACACAAGAGGGCCGGCAAAGAATATGACATCGATTTTCACGCTCTGGTAGCTGCAAAGGGAACGCTGGTATTTCTGATGGGTATCGCATCACTCGGAGATATCTGCCGGGGACTTCTGGATGCAGACATCGATCCGGACATGCCCGCTGCCGTCCTGCAGAAGGGTACGACAGCAAGACAGAAAAAGATCCTGGCAACGGTTTCGACCCTGCCTGCGGAAGTGGAAAGGCAGGGTGTGGAGACACCCGCCATCATTGTAGTCGGTAAGGTCTGCACGCTCGCAGATACATTTGCATGGTATGAGAAGCTCCCGCTTTTCGGCTACCGGGTCCTTGTAACCCGCCCCAGAGGCATGGCATCTGAAATGTCTGCGAAGCTGCGCGCACAGGGCGCTGAAGTTCTGGAAATTCCCGCTATTGCCACCGTACCGATCGAGAACAATCTGAAGCTGATCCATGCCATTTTGAACCTCCGGAACTACCAGTGGGTTGTCTTTACAAGTCCGAATGGTGTGCGCATCTTTTTTGATCAGATGCATACATCTGAGGTGGATATCCGCCACCTGGCCGGATTGAAGATTGCCGCCCTCGGGCGGGGCACAGCTGCCGCATTGGAAAAGTACGGTCTGATCCCGGATCTGATCCCTCCAAAATATGACGGAGAGACTCTTGGCGAATGGATTGCAAGGAAGGCAGATCCGGATGACCGCATCCTACTTCCGCGAGCGGAGATTGGCAGTCATGCCATTCTGGAAAAACTGAAGAATTTTGTCGTGGATGATATTCCTACCTACCATACCGTCTACTGCACTTCAGATGTCATTGATGAAACAGCCCTGTTCGAGAATGGCGAAATTGACTGTGCAGCCTTCACCAGCTCCTCCGGCGTAAAGGCCTTCATAAAGACCAACCCGGATCTGGACTACAGTCTGGTAAAGGCGGCCTGCATCGGGAAACAGACCCAGGCGACAGCCGCTGCGGCAGGCATGCAGACGTTCTGTGCCAAAGAGGCAACCATGGACAGCCTGCTGACCCTCATTATTGAAATGCACCAGAAAGGAATTTGAATAGTATTGACCAGTAGTTACTGTTCAGAGGCAATGTCATTTAGTTTAGAGATGAAAACCAGTCTATGTTT
>JBJEMO010000198.1:0-6575 GCA_051879715.1 Bilifractor sp. | reverse complement strand
TAGTCCCGGATCGGATGAAAGGAATTCTCACTGCTGACAATGTCCAGTGCAGCACGGATCTGCTTTTCCCTCGTCAGTCCGTAATGATTTTCCATATAAAGCCGGATCTGATTGACATCTGTATCTGTGATTGCTTCTCCCCGGCGTTTCCAGCCGACATCCTTTACGATCTCTGTCTTGTCGGTCAGCTCGTTCCGGCGGATACTGCCAGCAAGGACCGGATCCTTCTGAAGCACCGTCACACAGTTCTGAATGGACTGTCTCGTCTGTCCCTTTTCGGTCTGTTCCAGTTCCTTTACGACATCTTCCACGGATAGTTTCCCTGCATTCTGCAACTCCTGATCAAGCAGGTCTTCGAGCTGCAGATTCTCTGTTCCATTTTTGTTCTCGCTCATCAAGATTTCTAATGACCTCCTTCATTTCAAGAAAGAATGCTCTCTGTTCCGCTTCGGATCCGTAACAGAGAACGTCCAGAAAATAGTTATATGCGTCGAGATTGCTGAGGGATTCCATGAACAGCGGATTCCACTCCTCCGATTCGGATTTCGGGGCAAACCGTTCTTTCCAACCCTGCATACTGTTCACATACATCGTCAAGACACTGATCGCCCAGGACCGCCACCTTTCGAATTTCTCATTGACTCTGCAATCAGTCTGTCTTTGCTTTGCCGCCGAGGATCGTATTGGCCGAAATGTTTTTTCTGATATGTGAATTTCAAAATCTCCTGCCAGTTTTCTGGCTGCCTCAATATTGGTCAGATGAAACAGCTTTGCCGCGTAGTCAATCACATCGCCATCTGCTCCGCATCCGAAACAGTGAAACCGTTCATCCACCTTCAAACTTGGATTACGATCCGGATGAAACAGGCAGCACGCCATCCCGTTTCTTCCAACCTTCAGCCCGTAAAATTCTGCCGCCTCTCTTGTGGTTATTTTGCTTTTTATTGTCTGAAAAATATTGTCGCCGCTTCTAGGGTTCGCTATACTGTGAATGTCATTTTTTGATCGGAACCGCCCCTCAGCTGTGCCACCAGCTGATTTCGGGGCAGTTCTTTTTACTTTTTCAGGATTTCCCATGCGAATTATCCTTGTCCGGTGTTTTGGTACTGATGCGGATCATTTCTTCCACAAGAGCACTGCACCTTTCAACTGCGTCACGTATTTCTTCCAGATCCGATACCTTCTCCAGTGTTGTCCGGAGTTTTTTCAGTTCCACAGCCAGACGGTCACTCTGATACTTGCCTGCGCGGATCACAACCGTCTCTCCATAGAGCATCCTGATGAAGTAATCACCCTTGGCCTGTCCGCTGACTGCGACTTTTGCATCAATCAGGCGAAGTTCCTCTTCCGAAACCCGAAAATTCAGAATCCGGTTTCTTTTTCTGTCCTTGTTTTCACAGCTCATTTTTATTCCTCCTCCCTGCCGAAACGATCGAGCCGTTCTGCGATTTTCGCCTGCTTGTTGGGATACAGATGGGAATACGTATTCAGAGTCGTTTCGATCTTTTCATGTCCGAGCCTGTCCGCTATCTCCTTCGGTGAGAAACCAAGTTCAATCAGAAGGCTTGCGTGACTGTGCCTTAAATCATGAAGCCGGATCTTCTTTACTCCGCTGGCCTTAATCCCGCGCTGCAACTCCTTTTCCAGAAAAGTCTTGGTAACGGGGATCAGAGGTTCATCCGGATCCGGATCATAACGGTCTTCCAGATAATCGCGGATATCCTCTACCAGGAATTCAGGGATTGTGATGTCACGGATGCTCTTCGGTGTCTTAGGCGGTGTAATAATGTCTTTTCCTCTTAGCCGTTGATAGGATTTGGTAACAGAGATCACTCTGGTCTGCAGATTTACATCATTGATTTCCAGCGCCAGCAGTTCCCCGATCCGCATCCCGGTCCAGAACAGAATCTGAAATGCCAGCCAGGATTCCCGCTTATCGATAATGCAGTCGGCAAATGCATTGAATTCCTCTTTGGTCCAGAAGCTCATCTCACCAGCCTTGCTTTTCCCCATACTGCCAGCGGTCCTGCACGGATTATTCTTCAGTCCGTAATAGCGGACCGCGAAATTGAAGATTGCGCTGAGCTGGTTATTGATGGTCTTCAGATACGTCTTGGAATATCCCTTGTTGATGAGTTCCGTCTGCCATTTGCGAATATCAGCCGGAGTTATCTCATTCATTTTCTTTTCTCCGAAATACGGAAGCACCTTGTCATCCATAATGTAGTGCTTATTGATCATGGTGTGCTCCCTGAGCCGCGCTTCCATATCCTTGAAGTACAGATCCGCGAAGTCCTTAAACCTCATGTCGAAATTGCTCTGCTGCTTCAGCAGGAAATTCCGAAGCCATTCCTCGGCTTCCCTTCTCGTGTTAAATCCCCTCTTCATGCTCTTTCTGAGCTTTCCCGTCCAGTCACGATAGCGATATTGAATCAGCCATTTTCCTGTCTTCTTGTCTTTTTCAGGTTTCATCAGGTGGTCACCTCCTCGATTCCATAGCATCGTTTTTCCAGATACTTGCGGGGCACTCTTCCTGATACTGTCAGGAATCCTTTGGTCTGCAGTTCCTCATTCAGTACGTGAATGATCTTGTAGGCGTGCCCTTTGGAAATTCCCATCATCTCTGCGAGCTGTTCCGCTGTCACAAAATTCATTTCCGATCTCATGTATTTCCTCCTCCTGTTGTTTTGTAGCTTACTAGCTACATTCATTATATTGTAGCGTTCTCGCTACGTCAATGTCTTAACGGAAATTTTGTAGCCAAGTCGCTATGTTTGTGATATGTTTTATGTAGTGACAGATATCTCCCAATCCTATATGGACCAGGCATATGTACGGAATACGAAGAGAAGAGGGGAATTACATACGATGACAATCGGCGAAAAAATAAAATATTTCCGCAAACAGCGGGGTATTACACAGGGAGAACTTGCAGAATTGACAGGAATCCATCCTGTTTCCATCCGAAAATACGAGACAAATAAAATGCAGCCGCTCCCTCCTCAGGTCGAGAAGATTGCAGCTGCATTGAACGTAAACTTCAGTGCGATCTATGGAATGGATCAGAGCGCTTTCCGTCTGGAAACACGCGGAGATCTGATGGGATTATTGATGACTGCTTATAAAGCCGGACTGATTCAGGTTGATGGTCCGAAAGACAGATATGGTGCCTTCAAAGAAGAGCAATGCTGCATCCGCCTGCCCCCGGTACTCTCGCAGTATTTTGCTGTGGCTGGTCAGGAAGATGAGAATAGGAATATGCTGCCAGCACTAAAAGTGACAGATTCATCTGTCCTGTCTGATTTTATTCGTTGGGAAGGTTTATACCGTGAAGGATATCTGAAGGATCAGGAGCTGCTGACAAAAGGAAATTCTTCTGAAGATGAGAAATATGTCGCTGATGATTTTCGGGAGATGCTGGAGCAGATCGAGCTGGACCTGCAGGCGTCTCAAGAGAAACTGGATAAGAGCGGTGATAACAGCGACAATAACACCTCTCCTGCAGAATAATTTGGAAAAGTGTACTCAAAATGTACTCACGAGACATAGAAAAAGTCCGGAAGCCCAGTGTTTATGCCGGGTTCCGGACTTCCAATATTTATTCGAACTCAATCGTCCCCGGCGGCTTCGAAGTAATGTCATAGAATACGCGATTGACATGATTTACTTCGTTGACAATCCGGTTGGTGACACGCTTCAGAACCTCATAAGGTATCTCGACCGCATCCGCTGTCATAAAGTCAACCGTGCTGACAGCTCTGAGGGCAATAGCGTAGTCATAGGTACGCTCATCTCCCATCACGCCTACCGACCGCATGTTGGTAAGTGCCGCGAAATACTGACTTGCTATCTTGTTCATGCCGGCTTTGTCCATCTCCTCACGGTAGATGGCATCAGCATCCTGCACAATCTTTACCTTCTCAGGAGTTACTTCTCCGATAATCCGGATTCCAAGACCCGGACCAGGGAACGGCTGACGCATAACCAGCTCCTCCGGAATGCCCAGATGCAGTCCGACTTTTCTGACCTCATCCTTGAACAGATCGCGAAGCGGCTCTACGATTTCCTTGAAATCTACATACTCCGGAAGGCCGCCTACATTATGGTGAGACTTGATAGTTGCGGATTCTCCACCCAGACCAGATTCAACTACATCCGGATAGATGGTTCCCTGCACAAGATAGTCTACCTTGCCAATTTTCTTTGCTTCTGCTTCAAAGACACGGATGAAATCCTCTCCGATAATCTTCCGCTTTCTCTCCGGTTCAGTGACACCCTTCAGATCTGCGAAGAATCTGTCCCCGGCATTGACCCGGACGAAGTTCAGATCATAGGGGCCGTCTGGTCCAAATACCTTGGATACAAGATCACCCTCGTCCTTCCGGAGCAGTCCGTGATCTACAAAGACACAGGTGAGATTTCTGCCAACCGCCTTGGAAAGCAGGACAGCTGCAACTGAAGAATCTACGCCGCCAGACAATCCGCAGAGCACCTTTCCATCGCCGATTTTCTCCCGAAGCTCACGGATCGTCCGCTCGGCGAAATCCTCCATTCTCCAGGTGCCCTTACAGCCACAGACATTCCATACAAAGTTGTGGAGCATAGTCTTGCCATACTGGCTGTGCAGTACCTCCGGATGAAACTGAAAGGCATAGAGATTTTTCTCTGTATTCTGTACTGCGGCATATGGACAATTCTGCGTATGAGCAATAACCTCAAAGCCATCAGCCATTTTCGTAATATAATCATTGTGGCTCATCCAGACAATACTCTTCGAGGGAACATCTGTGAATACCGCAGAGTCCGGCTGGTCCAGAATCAGCTCGGTCTTTCCATATTCCCGCTCCGGTGCTTTCGCAACGGTACCGCCGAGTACATACATCATCAGCTGTGCACCATAACAGAGACCGAGAACCGGAATTCCCAGCGAAAACAATTCTTTTGGTGCTGTAGCAGAGCCCTTTTCGTACACACTATTCGGCCCTCCGGTCAGAATGATTCCCTTTGGATTCATTGCCTTGATCTGGTCGATGGGAGTACGATAGGAATAAATTTCACAGTATACATTGCTCTCGCGTACCCGGCGCGCGACCAGCTGATTATACTGTCCGCCAAAATCAATGACGATCACTTTTTCCTGATCTATCTGTGCCATTTGCTATCTCCTTGTCATTCGGATCAAATCTGCATATTCTGCAGCGCTCTTATTATAGCCCATAATCAATGATCTGTCTGCCAGTTTTTTACAGAATACGCCCTCATGCCTGTATCCTCATGAAAAAACGGGAATATTCTCCTGTCATAATTTGCTTCAGAAAAAACGCCGGTAGGTTGAACCCTGCCGGCGTTTTTCATCAGAAGCTGTGGTTATGCCACAGCTTTTGTTTTATTGCTTATTGATCCTTAAACCGCTTGTGAACCGGATATTACTTAGCCTGCTTGATGGCTGCCTGTGCAGCTGCAAGGCGGGCAATCGGAACACGGAACGGTGAGCAGGATACATAGTCAAGACCGATCTCGTTGCAGAACTCAACGGAAGACGGATCTCCGCCATGCTCGCCGCAGATACCGATCGGAAGCTTCGGGTTGGTCTCACGGCCAAGCTTAACTGCCATCTTCATGAGCTTGCCAACGCCATCCTGATCCAGCTTTGCGAACGGATCGTTCTCAAGAATCTTATTGTCATAGTAGGACTCAAGGAACTTACCGGCATCATCACGGGAGAATCCGAATGTCATCTGTGTCAGATCGTTGGTTCCGAAGCAGAAGAACTCAGCTTCCTTAGCGATCTCATCAGCAGTCAGAGCAGCTCTCGGGATCTCGATCATGGTACCAACCTTGTACTTGATATCAGATCCGGCTGCCTTGATCTCAGCGTCAGCTGTCTCTACGATGATGTCCTTAACGAACTTCATCTCTTTTACGATACCTACAAGCGGAACCTCGATCTCAGGAACGATTGTCCAATCCTTATGTGCATTCTGAACCTTGATGGCAGCACGGATAACAGCCTTAGTCTGCATCACAGCGATTTCCGGATATGTGATCGGCAGACGGCAGCCACGATGACCCATCATCGGGTTTGCCTCAACCAGACCGGCGATAACAGCCTTAACCTGATCTACGGTCTTGCCGGTATCATCTGCAACCTTCTTGATATCCTCTTCTGTCTTCGGTACAAACTCATGAAGCGGCGGATCCAGGAAACGGATCGTTACCGGATCACCTTCCATAGCCTCGAAGAGCTGCTCGAAGTCACCCTGCTGAAGCGGGAGGATCTTATCAAGTGCTTTCTCACGGTCTTCCTTGTTGTCAGCAACGATCATCTCACGGATAGCGTCGATTCTGTTGCCAGCGAAGAACATATGCTCTGTACGGCAGAGACCGATTCCCTCAGCGCCAAGCTCACGGGCCTTCTTTGCATCGGTCGGTGTATCAGCATTGGTACGAACCTTCATGGTTCTGAACTCATCAGCCCAGGACATGAGCTTTGCGAAATCCTCATCCTCAACTGCGCCTTCCTGAACATCCAGTGCGCCGTCATAGATATTACCTGTGGAACCATCGAAGGAAAT
>JBJEMO010000197.1:0-6741 GCA_051879715.1 Bilifractor sp. | reverse complement strand
GATGGCATACCAGCTCGGACATATGACAGAGGATGATTTCCGTACTATGGTGAAATCGCTGATGGAGGCTGCCGCATCATCTTCCCAGACGCAGGCTGCTGCAGAGGCGGTGCAGAAACAGCTTTCCGGAATAGACACAATGTCAGCCGATGAGATAGCAGAGAAGTTCCATCTCAATGTCAGCACCTTCCAGGCGGAGGATGAGAACGGAAATAAGGCCACCTATGTAGATGTGCGCCCCGCGATCAGCGAGATGGTCCAGAGCGGACAGATGTCAGAGGACCAGATCAGTGAGATGAAGCAGAAGATCAGTGACACCATCAGTGCGACAGGATCACAGACCATGAAGGCGATGGCAATCCGCTATGCGGCTGACGCAGAGAAGTCGGCCGGTGTAGATGTGGACGCGGCACAGAAGCAGTACCTGTGGACCAGCGGCGGCAGGATGATGCTGATGGCACTTCTGATGGCTATCGCAGCAATCGCTGTTTCCTTCATGGCGTCCAGAGTCGGCGCCGGTGTCGGACGGGATCTTCGTGAAAAGGTATTTCATAATGTCATCGGTTATTCAAATGCAGAAATGGAGAAATTCCAGACCTCCTCTCTGATCACCAGGGCAACCAATGATGTGCAGCAGGTCCAGATGGTGACGACCATGATGCTCAGGATGGTGCTGTATGCGCCGGTCCTTGCCATCTGGGGCATTGTAAAGGTTTACCAGTCCCATGCAAATATGAGCTGGGTGATTGCGCTTGGCATAGCAGTGATTGTCGGAATCATTATGGTGCTCGTTGTCCTTGCCATGCCAAAGTTCAAGAGCATGCAGAAGCTTGTGGACCGGCTCAATCTTGTGTCAAGGGAGATCCTGACAGGTCTTATGGTTGTCCGTGCGTTTGGGCGGGAGAAGAAAGAAGAGGAACGCTTTGATGATGCAAACCGTGATCTGATGCGCACCCAGCTCTTCACGAACCGCATAATGACCTTTATGATGCCCTCTATGCTGTTTGTGATGAGTGGCATCAGCGTACTGATTACCTGGGTCGCGACACATCGTGTGGATGCAGGAACCCTGCAGGTAGGTGCCATGACATCGTTTATCACCTACTCCATGATTATCATTTCCGCATTCATGATCCTCACGGCTATGTCCATCATTCTGCCCCGTGCAGGTGTTGCCGCTGAAAGAATCAATGAGGTGGCAACGACCGTGTCCACGATCAAGAATCCGGATCAGGAGAAGGAACCTTCCGTAAAACAGGGTGTTGTGCGTTTCGATCATGTCAGCTTCCGTTATCCTGGCTCAGAGCTGGATGCGCTGAAGGATATTTCCTTTACGGCGAAGCCCGGAGAGACGACAGCCATTATCGGAAGTACAGGCTCCGGAAAGAGCACGCTTGTGAATCTGATACCGCGTTTCTATGATGTCACCGAAGGATCCATTACTGTAGATGGTGTTGACATCCGGCAGATGAATATGCATACGCTGCGGGCGGAGATCGGATTTGTCCCGCAGAAGGGAACACTGTTTTCCGGTACCATTGCATCCAATATCCGATTCGGCAGGCCGGAAGCAACGGATGAGGAGGTAAAGCGGGCGGCAAGGATCGCTCAGGCCGATGACTTCATCATGGAGAAGGAGGATGCTTATGACAGCTATATCTCCCAGGGCGGCGGCAATGTGTCCGGCGGACAGAAGCAGCGCCTGTCCATCGCGAGGGCAATTGCCAAGAACCCGCTGGTCCTTGTCTTTGATGACAGCTTCTCGGCTCTGGACATGAAGACGGACGCAAGACTTCGTGAGGAACTGGCCCGGCAGGAAAAGGATGCGACAAAGATCATTGTGGCACAGAGGGTCAGCACCATTCTGAATGCAGATCAGATTCTGGTGCTCGATGAAGGCACACTGGTCGGGATTGGCACCCATGCGGAGCTGCTGGACAACTGTGAGGTTTACAGACAGATTGCCGCCTCGCAGCTTTCACAGAAGGAACTGGAGGAGACACGTCATGCAAAGTGAAAAAGAAAGAAAGAATGACGCTGAAACACTGGCAAATAAGAGACGTCTCGAGGAATACAGGAAAAAGCAGAAAGCAGCAGCTCCCGTCCGTCATGGACCCGGACGGAACCAGGTAGCCGAGAAACCAAAGGATTTCAAGACCTCCTTCGGCAAACTGATGCGTTATATCGGGCGCTACAGATTTGCCGTTGCCGTGGTTATCATTTTTGCCATATTGTCTACCATTTTCAACGTACTTGGCCCGAAGGTCATGGGGCACGCAACGACGGCGCTGGCAGAGGGACTTTCCAGGAAAATCCAGGGTACAGGCGGGATCGATTTTGAGAAGATCGGAAGGATTCTGATCTTTACGCTGGCATTGTACATAGCGTCTGCCTGCTTCAGTTTTATTCAGGGCTGGATCATGACCTCCGTCAGTCAGAAGGTTGCCTATCGGATGCGCCGTGAGATCTCGGAGAAGATCGACCGGATGCCGATGAAGTATTTTGAGAGCAGGCCCTACGGGGATGTCCTGTCCAGGATCACAAACGATGTGGATACGCTGGGAACAGGGCTGAACCAGAGTGTGACAATGATCATCTCCTCCCTTGCGACCATCGTCGGAGTAGTGGTAATGATGCTGACCATCTCCCCACTGATGACACTGATCGCGGTCGTTGTAATTCCGGTCTCCTTTGGACTGGTCACCTTCATTGTAAAAAAATCACAGAAATACTTTATGCGGCAGCAGGATTCCCTCGGTATCATCAATGGTCAGATCGAGGAGGATTTTTCCGGACAGCTTGTGATCAAGGCTTTTAACAGAGAGAAGGTGGTGCTCGATGAATTCAATAACACCAACCGGGACCTCTATGATTCGGCCTGGAAATCACAGTTCATCTCCGGCGTCATGATGCCGGTCATGAATTTTGTCAGCTATATGGGATATGCAGGTGTCGCGATTTCCGGAGGCATGCTGGCTATTCAGGGTGTGATCGGAGTCGGAGATATCCAGGCATTCATTCAGTATGTCGGCAATATCAAGCAGCCGCTGGCACAGCTTGCCCAGGTCATGAACCAGGTACAGTCCATGACGGCAGCGGCAGAGCGTGTTTTTGAATTTCTGGAGGAGGAAGAGGAGACACCGGAGACAGATTATACTGTTTCTGCAGAAGCTTCAAATGCAATAAGAAAAGCTTCCTCCAAAACCGGGATAGAGAAAAGAAATCAGGCGGAGCTTTCTGATCATAAGAGAAACAGTGGGAAAGGGACTGCTTCTGATACAGGAAATGCAGAAATCCGTGGCGAGGTTGATTTTGACCATGTCCATTTTGGATACAATCCGGACCAGATTATCATCAATGATTTTTCTGCCCATGTAGAACCGGGACAGAAGATCGCAATTGTCGGTCCTACCGGAGCAGGCAAAACGACCATTGTAAAGCTGCTGATGCGCTTCTATGACGTCAACAGCGGTGCAATCCGTCTGGACGGAAGGGACATCAGAAGCTTTGACAGGCATGCGCTGCGGGAGAATTTTTCCATGGTTCTGCAGGACACCTGGCTGTTCTCAGGTACTATCCGGGAAAACATCCGCTATGGAAGGCTTGACGCGACCGATGAGGAAGTGGAGCAGGCGGCGAAGGCTGCCCATGTGGACCACTTCATCCGTACCCTTCCGGGAGGATATGACATGGTGCTCAATGAGGATGCCACAAACGTGTCCCAGGGGCAGAAACAGCTGCTCACGATTGCAAGGGCAATGCTGGCGGACCGGCGCGTTCTGATTCTGGATGAGGCAACCTCCTCTGTTGATACGAGAACAGAGCAGCTGATTCAGAGTGCGATGGACCAGCTGATGCAGGGAAGGACAAGCTTTATTATTGCACACCGGCTCTCTACCATCCGGAACGCAGATCTGATCCTGGTTCTGAATCATGGTGACATTGTGGAGCAGGGAACCCATCAGGAGCTGCTGGAGAAAAACGGATTCTATGCAGACCTTTACAACTCACAATTTTCTGAATAAATAAACACTTTATGCTACGTTAACGCTTCAGATTCAGAATATGCAAATATACTTCTCGGGTCAGCAGGTGCAGCGAGGCATCACATGGATGCCTCGCTGCACCTGTTGCCTTCAAAAAGTAATATGGTATAATAATTCAGGTCGAATTGAGAAAAAGATCAGTTTTTTTGGGGTGAGAGTTGAACGTCATGTCAAAGCTGAAAGCGTTTTGGAACAGATACAGTACCTGGGTCCGGTGGATCTGGCTTGGACTGCTGCTGCTGTGTACAATATTTTTAATTATTCGTATTTTTCCTTTTTATAATGCTGATTCTTATACGGGAGAAGCGGGCAAGGTAAGAACGCTGAATACAGCGGTTCTGACAGAGAATGGTTCATCCAGGGAGGAAAAGCTGCCTTTGCAGATAAAGAATCTGAAAGGGGGCACAAATGTACAGGCGGAATTTACCTTTTATAATATGCAGAGCGACTGCTATGTGCAGGTCCGTTCGGCTTTCGCACCCATTACAGTCTATGTGAATGGAGAGAAGGTATATGCCTTTGGCTCGGAGGATGAACGTCCTCCCTACATGAAGGACCCTGGAACGGTCATGCATTTTATTCCGGTAAGATATACGGGGACGGTAACCATTACGATCTATTATACTTCACCGTATGCAAGAGATACGCTTACGATATCACCGGTTCTTGTGTCGAATCAGTCAGGCCTTGTCCGTAATTGTACGGTGCATATGGGTGGTATCCTGTTTGGAAGTCTGGTGCTGTTTATCGCGGGACTGCTGCTGATCATGGTTGCACTGATGGTTATTCAGCTCGACCGGAGTGGTGTCAGCTTTCTCTGGCTGGGCCTGTTTATGCTGCTTACGGGCGTCTGGGGCTTTTCAAGCTGTGATATGGCACTGTTCTTTTTCAGTGATACGAATCTATGGTATCTTCTGAGTTACCTCAGCTTCTTCTCTCTGGTGCTTCCCCTGGAGCTGCTTCTGGAGGAGAATGTGGGCTTCCATCTTAGGAGAATGACGACAATTCTCCGTATCATACTTATGGTTCTCCTGCTGACAACTGTGATCCTGCAGATGACAGGAAGGGTCATGTTTATTCAGTCAGCCCAGCTGTATCAGATCCTGCTTCCGTTATCTATTTTCTGCTTTACGGCAGCGGTGATCTTTGAGGCTGTGAAATATCACAACAGGAAGGCAAACCGGTGGATTGTCCCCATGCTGATTCTGTCGTTCTCAACTGCTTCAGAGCTGGCTTATTATAACAGTATTGAAGCATATACCAGCACCCGGTACTTCCTGATCGGTGTCATGGTTTTCAGTATCGTTATGAGTGTCAATGGTGCTGTCAATATCAGGGAATCTGTCCGGATCTCCCGTAAGGAGAAAGAGCAGGAGTATCAGCTTTCACTCATGAACAGGACCATTGGCGAGCAGAAAAAATATCAGGAAACCCTGCTGGAGCATGAGCAGGAACTGCGCAGGCAGCGTCATGATTTCAAGCATCATATAGCAGTACTGCAGGAATATGCCCGAAATGGAAAGGTTGAGGATCTGCAGGCATATCTGCAGCGTCTGCGGGACTCCATTCCTTCGAGGAATAACGCACAGTATACAGAAAATATATCGATCAATGCGGTTGTCGCTTATTATGCACAGATGGCGGAGGATACAGGAGCATCTGTGAAAATTGACATTGCGCTGCCCAGAGAACTGTCCCATGATGTAGAGCAGAATCTCTGCGTTGTCTTCGGAAATCTGCTGGAAAATGCCGCAGAGGCGATCAGAAGAATCCCGGACGAAAACCAGAAGGCAAAATTCATCCGGCTCACAGCCATGGTACATATGGGCAACCTTGTTATTCATATGGAGAACAGCATGGCAGGTAAACCCCGGAAATGGGGACGCTTTTTCGTATCCAGCAAGAGAGACGAGGTTGGGATTGGACTGACAAGTATTGCGAATATCGCTGAGCTTTACAATGGTGACGCAGAGTTCCGCAGCGAGAATGGACATTTTATATCGGACGTATATTTTGCGATCAGCGAGTGAGCTGCACATGCTGCTGTATCATGTTATATTAATAATGGTGTGAAATAATAAAGAGCAAGGAGTGTCAGGTCGATTTATCATGACAGTAGAAGAAATTACAGAGAAACTGGAAAATGATGAGAGAAATCTCTCCTACACAGAGCGTGGTGTCCATCCTGTCTTTCAGGTAAGCGCAGACGCACGTATTCTGATTATAGGGCAGGCCCCAGGGAAAAAGGTGGAAGAGACCGGCATTCCCTTTAACGATAAATCCGGTGAGAAGCTGATCAGCTGGATGGGAATCGACCGGGACACCTTTTATTCCGAGAAGATTGCCATCGTTCCGATGGACTTTTATTACCCCGGAAAGGGTAAGACGGGGGATCTCCCTCCACGCAAATTTATTGCGGAGGAATACCATCCGGATATTCTGCGCATGATGCCGGAGATCCGTCTGACGATCCTGATTGGCAAATATTCTATGGATTACTATCTGAAGGACAGGAAGAAGAGAAATCTTACTGAGACAGTGGCTGCATACAGAGAGTACCTTCCGGAGTATTTCCCGATTGTGCATCCTAGCCCGCTGAATTTCAGGTGGCAGAAGAAAAATCCGTGGTTTGAGGAAGAGGTCGTGCCAGAGCTTCAGAAAATTGTACAGACGTCTCTGATTTAATAACGTTTCA
>JBJEMO010000196.1:0-6885 GCA_051879715.1 Bilifractor sp. | reverse complement strand
GTATCTACGAATACTTCCTGAATAAGTTTGCAAAGAACGTTGCTCAGGACGACGGCGTTTTCTTTACGCCTAAATCACTTGTGAAAATGATCGTCAATATTCTAGAACCGACATCCGGGATCCTGCTGGACCCCGCTTGCGGCTCCGGCGGCATGTTTGTCCAGACCGGAGATTTTGTAAATCGGAAAGGCCTTCAGGCAAACAACACCATGACCTTCTATGGACAGGAGAAGGTGGAATACAATGCGCAGCTCTGTTTGATGAACATGGCGGTTCACGGGCTTACAGGGGTGATCAAGTCAGGAGACGATGCAAACACCTTTTATCATGACGCACACAATCTCGCGGGGTCCTGCAATTACGTGATGGCTAATCCGCCGTTTAATGTTGATAAGGTAAAAGCGGAATCAGCGCAGGCAGCAGGGAGATTGCCATTCGGAATTCCGGGAGTGAACAAAGCCGGTGAGTTCGGAAACGCCAATTATCTATGGATTTCTTATTTTTACGCTTATCTGAATGAGACAGGCCGTGCTGGCTTCGTTATGGCCTCGTCTGCGACAGACTCCGCTGGAAAGGACAAGAACATCCGGGAGAAACTTATTCAAACCGGAAACGTCGATGTAATGATCAGTGTCGGCAATAATTTCTTTTATACAAAGAGCCTGCCCTGCACACTTTGGTTTTTCGATCGCGGGAAGAAGGAAAAAGTCAAAGGTAAGACCCTCTTTATCGATGCCAGAAACTACTATACCGTTGTAGATCGGACGCTGAACGAATGGACGGATTGGCAGATCAAGAATTTGACTGCAATCGTGTGGCTGTATAGAGGCGAGACGGAAAAGTATGCGGCTCTTCTGAATGAGTACAGGGATGCGCTGAAAAAGTATGCGAACGAAGCTGAGAGTACAGATCCGATCAAAGCCGCGATGGCGGAGGACTTTACCACCACAGTAGACAATCTGAAGAAGTACCTGAAGAATCAGCAGAAACAAGCAAAGATGGATGTAGACGGTGCTGATCGGAAAGACAAGAAGGCTGTCCAGAAGAAGTGGGATGAAAAGCTGGAATGGGATAAGGAAGTCCTGACCACAGCAAAGGACGCTCTGTGGTTGTATGAGAAGTTCGGTGATGGGGAATATCAGGATATGCCAGGCCTCTGCAGGATCGCAACAGGGGAAGAAATCAAAGATAAGGGCTGGAGCCTTACTCCCGGTGCATATGTTGGCGTCGCTCCGGTCGAGGATGACGGTGTGGATTTTGAAGAGCGCATGAAAGAGATCCACAAAGAGTTATTGACGCTTCATGGTGAAGGGAATGAACTCATGGATACCATCTCCAAGAATCTGGAGGAGATGGGGCTATGAGTGAATGGAAGAAAATGAAGTTAGAGGAGATATGCCTGTCAATATCCGATGGAGATCACCAACCACCGCCAAAATCAAATACAGGCGTAGCCTTTATCACAATATCCGATATTGATTCACAAAACCAGATTAATTTTGACAATGTGATGCATGTGCCACAAGAGTATTATGACTCGCTGGATAGTAAAAGAAAAGCCCAAGTTGGAGATATCCTATATTCTGTGGTAGGATCATTCGGAATTCCGGTAATTGTGAAGGAACCTCGACAATTTGTATTCCAAAGACATATTGCGATATTGCGTCCTGATAAGGAAAGAGTGATTCCCGGATTCCTATACTACGCTATGCTTAACAGAGACTTCTATCAACGAGCAGACATGGTTGCTATTGGTTCAGCGCAGCGGACTATTAGCCTTAGTTCTCTCCGGGATATGGTATTAACCATTCCTGATATAGCAATTCAAGAGGCTGTTGCTAACCGTCTCTCTGCCTATGATGATCTAATTGAAAACAACAACCGTCAGATCAAGCTCCTAGAAGAAGCAGCGCAGCGTCTTTTTAAGGAATGGTTTGTTGATCTGCACTTCCCGGGATATGAGAATTGCAAGATTGTTGATGGTCTACCAGAAGGGTGGCATAAAGATGCTGTAGATTCAAAGATATCGTTATTGAGTGGGTATGCCTTTAAAAGTAGTGATTTTGTGGATAAGGGACAATATAAGATTGTGACAATTAAGAACGTTAAAGATGGAGACTTTGATGGTAACAATGTAAGTCTGATAGATGAAATACCTTTAAAAATGCCCCAACATTGCTTGCTTGAAGAGGGAGATATACTTTTGTCGCTTACAGGAAATGTTGGGCGGGTGTGTCTGGTTTATGGAGACAATTATTTGTTGAATCAACGCGTAGCAAAATTAAAATCAGACATTCCTGGCTTTGCATATTGCCTTTTTAGAAGCAGAGATATGTTTGACGAAATGAATAATCTGGCAAATGGTGCGGCACAGCAAAATCTGAGTCCAATCAGAACAGGAAAAGTTGAGGTTTGCTTTCCTTCGGATGATATTATTCAACGTTTTGAAACTACAGTTAAGCCGATGATAGATCAAGAGATTGAGCTTAATAAGATGAATGTTGTATTAACTGAAGCCCGAGATCGCTTACTTCCTAAGCTGATGTCCGGTGAGATCGAAGTATAGGAAGTTTACTGAATGGAAGGGAGGGGACCCGCTGTGGCATATGACTATTCCGAAAATAAATTAGTGCAGGATAGCTCTGCGGCCCTTCTGCATGATGAACTTGGGTGGGATACCGTTTTTGCATATGACAAAGAAGTGCTCGGGGAGAACGGTACTCTTGGACGTACGTCCTATCACGATATTCTCCTTTACAGGGACATTACTGCAGCCCTGAAACGTCTGAATCCGTGGATTACGGATCAGCAGATCAAAGAAGCGGAGGATAAGCTTTCTTCGCATCTTTCAACATCGTCACTTCTACAGATCAATGAAGAGAAGTACTTCATGCTCCGCAACGGGATTCGGGTAACTGTGAAGCGTCCAGATGGTAAGACGGATAGCAAACTCGCCACGGTGATCGATTTCTCCAATCCTGATAACAATCGCTTCCTTGCCGTGCAGGAGCTGAAGATTTATGGGGATCTGTACAGAAGGCGGACAGATATCGTCGGCTTTGTTAACGGCATCCCGCTGATGTTTATCGAGCTTAAGAGAACCGATGTAGATGTCGAGGTTGCTTATAACAAGAACTACACAGATTATCTGGATACAATCCCGCATCTCTTTTATTACAACGCCTTTCTGATTTTGGCTAACGGGCCAGAAGCAAAGGTGGGCACACTCGGCAGCAAGTATGAATTCTTTTCTGAGTGGAAGCGTCTGAAAGAGGGAGACAAAGGGAATGTCGCCCTGGAAACGATGCTCCGGGGAATTTGCCGGAAAGATAACTTCCTTGATCTTTTTGAAAACTTTATCCTTTTTGACCATTCTTCCGGAAAAACAGCAAAAATTCTCGCCAGGAATCATCAGTACCTGGGCGTGAATGAAGCAGTGCAGGCGTATGCGGACCGGAAGCTTCGTAATGGAAAGCTCGGCGTTTTCTGGCATACACAGGGATCCGGGAAGAGCTACTCTATGGTTTTTCTTGCTCAGAAGATAAGGCGGAAGTTCCAGGGCTCACCAACAATCGTAGTACTGACCGACCGCGATGAGCTCAACAGGCAAATTAGTGGAACATTTGAAGGCTGCGGGCTTCTTGGGAAAGCCAAAGCATCAGAGTATATCGCGACCAGCGGTGATGATCTGATCAACAAATTGAAGGGAAATCCCAGCTTCGTTTTCACTTTGATCCAGAAGTTCAACAAGCCGGACGCGAAACCAATAAAGGTAGATCATGACATATTGATCATGTCAGATGAAGCACATCGCAGTCAGTACGGTATCTTCGCCAACAACATGGATCGTCTGCTTCCGGATGCTTCGAAAATCGGATTTACCGGAACGCCGCTCCTTGCGGATGACAATATCACCGAAAGAACATTCGGCGGCTATGTTTCTATCTATGACTTTAAACGCGCCGTAGAGGATGGAGCGACAGTACCTCTTTATTACGAGAATCGTGGAGAACGACTGCAAGTCAATCAGGACGAAATGCTTACAGACAAGATCCTGGATGCTGTGGAGAGGGCTGATCTCGATCCAGAGCAGGAAGAAAAGCTGGAGCACGAGTTTGAAAAAGAAATCCATGTTCTGACAGCAGAACCGAGACTGAGAAGAATAGCCAAAGACTTTGTCGGACACTATTCTGATCTGTGGACAAGCGGTAAGGCTATGTTCGTCTGCCTGAATAAAGTGACCTGCGTTCGGATGTATAACTATGTTCAGGAATATTGGAAAAAAGAGATCTGTGCTCTCGAAGAGAGGGAAAAGACCCTCACGCAGCAGGAATCGGAAGAACTCCAGAAGAAAATCAACTGGATGAAGCAGACGGAAATGTGTGTCGTAATCAGTCAGGAGCAGAATGAGATCAAGACCTTCCAAAAGTGGGGGCTCGACATCAAGCCACACCGCGAGAAGATGGAGAAGCGAGAACTCGATAAAGAGTTCAAGGATCCCGCCAATCCATTCCGAGTGGTATTCGTATGTGCCATGTGGCTGACCGGTTTTGATGTAAAATGCCTAAGCTGCTTATACCTTGATAAGCCTATGAAGGCCCACACATTGATGCAGACAATTGCAAGAGCGAATCGTGTGGCAGAGGGAAAAGAAAACGGGCTTATTATCGACTACATTGGAATCGTCGGCGCGCTGCGGAAAGCGCTGGCAGCGTATACGGCCAACCCTTCCGGGAGAGGAGGATCCGATCCTACAATCGATAAAGAGAAGCTGGTGGAAAAAATAGCAGAAGCCATCACAAAGGGCAGGGCTCTCCTGAAAGAAAACACCTTCGATCTTGAAAATCTGATTGCAGCAAAGAACTTTAACAAGATGTCGCTTCTCCTGAATGCTGCAAATGCTATGTGTGGCGACCAGAAGGTAAAGAAGACTTTTACGACCTATGCGGATGAGGTGAGGAGGCTGCTGAAGTATCTGGATCGGGATGATATATCAGATCATCTACGAGAAGAAGCAGAAGCGCTGATCGCGATCCTGAATCAGATCTATAAGAAAAGGGCGCATGTAGATAATACGGACCTGATGGTCGAGATCGACCGTATCATCAGTGAATACATCTCGGTTGAGGATGTTGCTGGTCCAAATGATCTGATTCCAAGCAAGAGATTTGATATCAGCAAGATTGATTTTAATCTTCTATCAAAGGAATTTGAAAAGGCAAAAAACCAAAACCTGCTTTTAAGAGACCTCGAAGAAATAGTTTATGACAGAATCCAGAAAATGCTGGCGGTGAATCCAAGACGGATCGATTATCTGAAGCGGTATCAGGAGATTATCGATAACTACAATCAGGAACAGGACAAAGCCGCAATTGAAAAGACCTTCATGGATTTGATGAACCTTGCCGGAAGCATGAACACTGAGCAGCGGCGATATGTTCGTGAGGGGTTTGAAAATGACGAGCAGCTTTCGATCTATGATCTACTCTTCCGGGATGATTTGTCAAAGGAAGACATAAAGAAGATCAAAAGGGTGTCTATAGATTTACTGGCAAAGATCAAGAAGAAAATAGCGGAGCTTGACCACTGGACGGATAAACAGGAAACCCGCGCTGCTGTTGATATACTCATCCGCGACACGCTCTGGGAGGAACTTCCAGACAGCTATGATGACAGTTGGATCAGAGAATACCGAAACAGAATCTATGAGTACGTATACACACATTATCCGGAAGTTAGCGTTGTGGCGTAGAACCAGTCTTTTATAAAGGACTTCAGATTTGCCCTGAACTAAGGAAGCACGCGGTTTTTCTATATCAGTGCTGTCAAAGGTTGGGGATAGTGGTAGGCAATGAAATATTATGTCGCGCTATTTTGAGAGGAGACCGCACTTATGGCAATTCCTAAGTATGACGAGTTGATGAAACCGATGCTTGAAGCAATCAGCGATGGTCAAAAGTATACGATGAAATCACTGGAACGTTTACTTGCTGAAAGTGAGAAGGTAACAGATGAAGAGCAGAAGTTACTATTGCCGAGCGGTCGACAGACTGTTTTTAAGAACAGAGTCGCATGGGCTAAAACGTATCTGAAGAAGGCTGGATTAATAGACAGCCCGGCCAGAGCTACAATAGAAATTACGGATGCAGGGAGACAGGTTCTAAAGGATAATCCGGATAAGATTGACATCGCTTATTTGAATCGTTTCCCCTCATTTCACGCTTTCGTTTCGTCGTCTGGTACAAATACAGTAGGAACATCAACAACACCGTCGAGCAACGACGATCTCACGCCGGACGATATGCTGGAAAACGCATATCAGAAAATCAATGACAGTCTTGCAAATGATTTACTCGATGAAGTAATGAAAATCAAGCCGTACACATTTGAGAAGCTGGTTGTAGACCTTCTTTCCAAGATGGGATATGGGGCTTTGGAATACGGAAGCCATGCAACAGTTGCCAGCGGTGATGACGGAATTGATGGCGTCATCATGGAAGACAAGCTTGGCTTCAGCCTGATCTATATGCAGGCGAAGGAATGGGCCCTGGATCGAGTTGTAGGGCAGCCGGAGATCCAGAGCTTCGTCGGAGCAATTGCCGGAAAGCATGGAGATGGTCTGTTTGTAACAACCGCAAGGTTTTCGCAAAAGGCAAAAGACTATGCGGCCCAGCATCACATCATTCTTATTGATGGAGAGAAACTGGCCAAGCTGATGATCGAATATAATTTCTGTGTATCTGTAAGAAAAACATTTGAAGTAAAGGCGATCGATACAGATGCCTTAAATGAATATATGGATGACTAAATTATTTAAATCGAGTCTGGAAACGACCTCTGTGATGATGAATACCGGCAGGTGGCGACACAACAGGATTTCGATTC
>JBJEMO010000195.1:0-6996 GCA_051879715.1 Bilifractor sp. | reverse complement strand
AATTGAGTGAATAATCAGCCTCATCTGCGAGCATCTGCTGTGTAATACGATACTTATGTAACTTTGCCGCGACTTCAGCTGTCCATTCCTCATTGAGCTCTGCCATTTTCCACCTCCTTTCCTGCCGTGGGTGCAGATTTACTCAAAATTATTTGACTACAGCGCAACAGGATGGTATTATCAGATTGACGGACTAACAATATTTTTCCTTAGAAACTTCGGTTGCAGCCGAGGCCTCTTTTTGCTGTAGTCAAATATTTTTTACTTGCAGGATTACTATAACAAAACAGGGCCTCCCTGTCAACATTTTTTGACAACATTATTTTACTTGATCGGGAGGGCTCGTATGACAGAATTTTGGAAAAGATATACACAGAAGTGCATAGAATGTGGATTAAAACCAGTGTCGCAAGAAATGGCAGAGAAAATAGGTGTATCCCGGTCTGCAATTTCTGCATGGAATGTCAAAAAGATTATACCGAATGGCACAATCCTGGCAAACATCGCTGATATCCTTGGAACAACAACGGATTACCTTTTAGGGCGGACAGAATCAGAAGAAACGCCTGTGAAGCAGGTAAAAGAGCCGGCCACAGAAAAACCCCTTCCGGAGATCCTTGCCCTTTATAACCAGCTTGATCGTGTAGATCAGGCAAAGGTTGAAGGCATTGTACAGGGCCTGCTTATGGCAGACAAATACAAGACAGCTGTGAAAAAAGGAAAACTGGCATAACAAAAATCATCAAATTTGACAGGACTAAAAAGGGGTGAGTATATGCCAAAATCTGTATATTGTTCATCTGATTTTGCAGAAAATCCACAAAAATCGGCTTCTACCGGTGAAAAAGCGGTTGTTTATTGTCGTTATTCCTCACATGGGCAGACCGAGCAATCCATTGAAGGACAGCAGGCGGCCGCAAAAAAGTACGCGGATGCCCACGGGTACGCCATTATTCATGAGTACATCGATCGCGCAAAGACAGGCACAAATGATAATCGTGAAGAATTTCAGCGCATGCTGTCCGACTGTGCAAAGCATCAGTTCACTGTAATTATTGTCTGGAAAGTGGACCGCTTCGGACGTAATCGGGAAGAGATCACGTTTAATAAATACCGGGCAAAAAAGCATGGTGTGCGCGTCGAATACGTCGCGGAGAATATTTCTCGTGGCCCAGAAGGTGTTATTCTGGAAAGCGTACTGGAGGGTATGGCGGAATACTTCTCCCTCCAGCTGTCGCAGAATGTGCGTCGTGGCTTAATGGAGACCGCCAAAAAGCACCATATCATCGGGCGTGCGCCGTATGGTTATAAATCCGGCCCGCATAATGAATACGTCATTGACGAGCGTGTAGCCCCCGTCATTCGACTGATCTTTCGAAAATACGCAGACGGATATACACAATCTGAAATTATCTCTCTGCTCAATTCACAAGGTCATAGAACCTCAACAGGGCAGGAATTCACCAAAAATTCCATTCCAAAAATTTTAAAAAATGAGAGATACATAGGAACATATGTTTACAGGGACCTGATCCATGATGAGGACTCAATTCCAGCTATCATCGACAAAGAAACCTTTTACAAATGCCAGGAAATGCTCAGCATAAACCGCAGAATGCCTTCTCATAAATGGAGCTATACCGATTATATTTTGACCGGAAAGATCTTCTGCGGCCTCTGTGGATCCGACATGCTTGGAGTGAGCGGCATCGGAAAGATGGGAGTGAAATACAATTACTATTATTGCTCCAATCACAGAAAAAAGGCCGGATGCACAAAAAAGCCGGTCCGACAGGACTGGCTGGAGAATCTGATCATAAATGAAACTTGTAAAATCCTTAATGATCCGAAGGCATTTGATTATATCGTGGAACAAACATACGCGTACTATCTGAAAACGGAAAAGCAGTATGATGAGACGGAGGGGCTGCAGAAAGAAGCTCAAAGCGTTCAGAGCGCTATTTCTAACCTGACCCGTGCAGTTGAACAGGGGCTGCCCTTTGAGACCGTTAAGAGCCGCCTGGAAGAGCTGAATGGACAGCTTACGGCAATCAATAAGGCTTTATCAGAAAAGGCGCTGGAGAAAAGTTTCAGACTTACACGGGAGCAGATTGAATACTTTCTCGGGCAGATCAGAGACATGGATCTCACGGAAAGAAAATGCCAAAGAAGAATGGTAGAAACCTTTGTCAATTCTGTATTTGTGTTTGATGATCAGATTAAAATTGCATTCAATTATAAGGGCGGCGCAGAGATACTGAAGCTCTCAGACATAGAAAAAGCCGGGCAGCATACGCTACCCGGTAAGATCGAGTTCGACTGTGAAGCCGAAAGCAGGGGAACAGGCACAAAGAGCAGATAAGGCCTGTATTTACCCCACCTGGATCTCGTACAATCCGCCAGTGTTCCCATCATTGGATCGTTAATTGCATCCCAGATGGTTGCAATTGTCATAATCACTCCGGCTGCTCCGGCTGCCAGTCCAAAAACATCCGTCAGAAAGACCAGAATGTACGTTGACACCAACGCTGTGATAAACTGTCTTCCAGTCGAAACGCCCAACGACCAGATCAGCCTTTCAGAAAATTTAAGCTCACCCTTTTTTTTCATTTCAGTCTTCATAAATACCTCCGTTTACTTATATGCTCTTGCATCTACGTTTAGATTAACAGGAGTTTTATAAAGAAAACAGACAAAATGGCGACACAAAAAAGGGGTAAAAATCGGACATCTGATATAAAAATCACATCTGCTTGCATACGTTTCTGCTATACTTATTAACATTGAAAATGAAGTTAAACGTCAGATTAATAAACAGCAAAAAGGGTATCTGAGACATGAGAAATTTCTGGGAAAACGGTAAAGATGCATCACGCTATATATCATCAAATCTGACACAGCTGCGTCCTTTAGAATTGGAATTCAAGAAATTTTTTCAGGCTACTGGTTTTTGTCCAGACCAGGAATCTTTAACAGCAGATGCTTTTGCTAACCTGCTTGCCCAAAATTATCCTACCTTTCGCTATCTGGACCTGGGTGATCCCGAGGAGTACGAGGCATCCCTCCTGGAAGACAAATATTTTCAGAAAAAGCTGGATGTGTCTGCCGTTGAAGGACTTCGATACATGCCAGCCGTCCGTCACAGGCACCAGTTCTTCGAGGTTGCCTGTATTTTGTCAGGTAATGTGCGTAACTTCACTGAAAATGAAAATATGGATCTGACCACCGGGGATATTTTGATCATGCCTCCTGGATCTGAACATGCCATCTGCTCCTATCAGGATGATGGAATCGTCATCAATATTCTAATGCGGTCCACTACCTTTGAACATCACTTTCTGAATCTTTTACCTGATGACGATCTGCTATCCGGATTTTTTATAAAAGCACTCTATAGATCCTCAGAAACGCCTTATTTGCTTTTTCATACAGGTAATGACGTAGATCTGCAGGACTATATTCAGCAGATCATTCAGGAATGTAGCAGGAATAACCGCTACAAGAATACCATGCTTAATGCCAAACTCTCTGTTTTTTTCGTAGAACTTATGAGACGGCATGAAAAGGATGCCATTATTCCTACCATGAATCATTCCATCATGAATGAAAACACTCTTTTCATTATTGAATATATGCAGAAAAATTTCAACACTATTACACTCCGGCATCTTGCAGAATTCTTTAACTACAGTGAACGTCAGATGCAGCGTATCATCCAGTCTTCCACGGGGCTTTCCTTTGGCGAAAATATAAAAAAAATACGCATGAACCATGCAAGGGATCTTCTGAAAAATTCCGACCAGTCAATTCAGGACATTGCTGAATATCTTGGCTATTACGATGCTTCCAGCTTCCGTCATGCTTTCCGATCCGAAACAGGAATGACACCGAAAGAGTATCGTTTAGGAAAGTAGTAAATAAAAACTGGATTTGATAATTAGTGCCAATACCGGGATTCTGAAACTTGTAGATCAACACCAAAATGGGAGCCGTTCGGATTTTCTCTTCATCCAATCACGGCTCCCGTCATTTTACAGCTCGAATCATCTCTGCTGTACCTCCTTTATTCAGTTTATTGGGTACTGCACTTAACTAGAACTTTGGACTATACCTCGATTCATTTGGATTTTGTTCTTCTCTCCTCTTTGTTTGTAACTACAGAATAGCATAGTTTGAATTATTTTGCAATAGTTTACAGCGAATATATTTATATTCATAATATTCTGGATATTTTTACACTCATCTTCAGCACTCCCAGCTCTATTCAATTAGGGACCCAGCATAAGAAAATTGTAGGATTTGAAGTTTTAAAAATAGGCTGCTTCCCAGGTTATGTATGGGGTGAGTTAAGAATATAAGCAAACTTTCTCACTACTGAACCTATTCCAGACTTCAACTGTTAGAAACGCGTACAGCTGAGCATACTCTAAAAAAAGAGCTGTCAGGATTCTTGACAGCCCTTTCCAAATATTTCCTATTATACAATTATCAATTATTTGTATTCAGCGACATTGTTCTTGTCGATCCAGGTATTTTCTGTAAGAATTTCCGGATTTTGAAGTGTTCCACCACTTAAAAGAGTTACAGCAGCGTCAATTGCATTTGTCGCAATTCCGGCTCCATCCTGTGATACAGTGGCTGTGATTGAGTCATTTTCAATGGCTTCAAAGCCATCTGGCGTTGCGTCAATACCCGCAATGACAATTCCACTATTTGCACCCGCTGCATTTCCTGCACCAACAGCCATTCCATCATTCTCAGCTACAATCGCGTCTAAATCATATGCAGAAAGCCAACTCTCTACTGTAGCCTGCGCCTGAGCTGTATCCCACTGACAGTCAGCAGGTTCAACAACCTGTTTGATATCAGGATATTTAGCAAGAATTGTCTCATACCCTTTCTGACGGGCAAGTGCTGTAGAATCTCCAGCAGGACCTGTTAATATGGCAATATTTCCTTTTCCTCCTATTGCATTTGCGATTTTCTGCATCTCTACTTCTCCGGCTTTCTCGTTATCACCCATAGACACAGCAGAAATACCCTTATCTTGCCAATCTATACAAGCAGAAGTAATATTGAGCACTTTTACACCTGCATCTGCAGCCTGCTGTGCAGCATCGCCCAATGCATCCGGATCTACCGGCTCGAATATTATGGCATCATACTTCTCTGAAACACACTGTTCAATTTCACTGATCTGCTTTGCCGCATCCTGATCTGCACTAAGGATTGTCAGATCAACACCAAGCCTATCTGCTTCTGCCTGTGCTGATTCAGCGATAAGAATCTGATATGCGTTGGTCTGATGCTGTGGAATAAGTGCAATCTTGTACCCTTTTCCTGATCCGTCCTTCAAATCAAATGTACTGGAAGCAGATCCCGTATTGCTGGCTGTTGAAACATCTGTTACAGATTCTTCTGATGCTGCTGTCTCAGAATCGGTTTTCCGTCCGATGCAAGCAATGCAAATCCTCTGACTGCAGTCATCGTTCCAAGAGTCATAATAAAAGGTGGAATGTCTCCATATGCTACTCCCACGCCATTAATAATGCCAACGATCAACCCCATTGCCAGCGCAACTATAAACGCTACGATCAAAGGAGTATTTCCCCTTCCCAGCAATGCCGCGAAAACACCGGCCAATGCCACCGTTGATCCCACAGACATATCAAATCCGCCGGAGATGATAACAAACATCATTCCAAAAGCCAGAATTCCATTAATTGAAGCCTGTTTTAGAATGTTTCCTAAATTGGATAAAGAAATAAAGCTAGGCTTTAAAATTGTGAGAACTACAACAAGGGCTACAAAAACGACAAGAATAAAATATTCACTAAGTATTGCCCCAACACTTTTCTTCTTCTGCATCTCCAACACCTCAAATTTCTATATCAGACGCAAAGGTCATGATCTTCTCCTGAGAGAATTCTTCCCTTGAAATTTCTCCAGCTAAATGGCCCTCGGCCATGACGGCAATCCTGTCGGACACACCCATAAGCTCCGATATTTCAGAAGAAATTATGATAATTGCTTTTCCCTGCTGAACAAGGCTGCCCAGAAGCAGGTAAATATCTCTTTTGGCACCAACATCTATTCCCCGGGTCGGCTCATCCAGAATAATAATGTCAGGATCATTGAGCAACCATTTGGCAATTGCAACTTTCTGCTGATTTCCTCCTGAAAGATTACCCACAATCTGATCACCAATTGGTGTTTTGATCTTTAACTTTTTAATGTACTCCTCGGAGAATTTTCTTGCTTTTTTATTACTGTAGAGGCCATGAACAAGTGCTTTTCGGATAGCAACCATGGAAATATTGTCATTCACAGTACCGCGAAGGTTCAGTCCAGTCATTTTTCTGTCTTCAGTAATAAGGGCAACACCTTTTTGAATGATATCAGCTGGTGAATGGACATGAATCTTTTCGCCCTTAACATAGATTTCTCCTTCAGAAAGCTTATGCATTCCAAAAATGCCCTCTACAAGCTCGCTTCTTCCAGCCCCAACGAGACCACCTATTCCAAGGATTTCCCCGCTGCGAACATTAATGCTTACATCATTAACCGAATGATCTTCTCTGGAGATATGTTTTGCTTCAAAAATCACATCACCGATTTTTGCCTCTGCTTTAGGGAATACGGTCATTTATTTCACGGCCTACCATCATCTTGATAAGCTTCTGCTCTGTCATCTCCTGAATATTTCCATCACCAATATACTTTCCATCGCGGAAGACAGTCACACGATCACAAATTGAAAATATCTCATCCATTCTGTGCGATATATAAATGATGGCTACTCCATTTTCCTTCATGCGACGGATGTGATCAAATAATATATCCACTTCTTTGTCAGTAATCGCAGCTGTTGGCTCATCCATCACAACCACACGCGCATTTAGGGAAATTGCCTTAATTATTTCGATAAGCTGACATTGGGCTGGTTACGTCTGTATAATGGTGTAAATTGAAAAATTAAAAGGAGCCAAGTGCTCA
>JBJEMO010000194.1:0-7197 GCA_051879715.1 Bilifractor sp. | reverse complement strand
GAAGAACTATGTCCGCAACCCGTTATCCCATAAGATTTGTGATTGAGGCTTTTTTATTTTACCGTATAACTAATTGGCATAAAAGAAGTGGTTTTTGTACTTATAAAGCAGCTTTTACGTGGTATTCTCGCCTGCAAACATTCCTCGTACATTTACTGCACAGGAAGTGTTCTATAGCACGGAGGATTATGATGAAAACAGTGAGACACACTCATGATCGATTATCTCTGCTATGATAATTCTGATCAGGCATGAGGATTCTGTAGAATGTTCACGCCGCGCTTGCCTTAAATATAAATCATTCATATAATAAAGACAAACTTTACCGACATCTGGCTCCTCAGGAGGGCTGTTTTTATAGAAAAGGAACCATTGGAAATGAGAAAACGCACCCGCAAATTCGTGACTGCCACCGTCCTTACAGCAGTGATCTGTGCCGGTGGGCTTGGCGGATTGACCTATTATGGATTACAAACCGGACGATTTGGCCATTCAAAGGCAGATAGCCTTGCAATGATCAATGCTTCCGAACCCGGGCGTCAGGCTGCCACCGAGGCAGAAGAAAAGGCTGAAGAAGAGCAAACTGCCATTGAAGAGAAAGCCAGAAAAGATGCCGAGGCAAAAGCAAAGGCTGAAGTGGAAGCAAAATCGGCCAAAGAGGCCCTTCTCGCCACGCACCCGGAACTGAAATCCGAGATCACCTTCCAGCTGCCGACCGGTGATGAGAAACTTGACAGCCAGACACTTCTGACCTGGCTCACAGATAATGGAGACGGAACCTACACCAAGGATGAGGACAGATGGAACGAAAACATCAATGCCTATGTACAGAATATGGCAGACCGCATCGAGACCCTCGGCAAAGAGAGAATTTTTCATGCCACTGGTCTGGGCGAGATCCTGGTCGACGGCTCCAGATACTATGGATGGGAGGTTGACCGGGAAAAAGAAATCGCTCAGCTTACCGCGGAATTGAATTCGGGTACTGTGACCAGTCGCGAGCCCAATTATACCAGCCGTGAATCTGCGAAGGCAGATGACAACTATGGGATCGGCCAGGATTACTGTGAGATCGACGCAAGCCGTCAGCACCTCTGGATCTACAAAGGCGGTCAGATGGCTTTTGAAACTGACGTCGTTACGGGAATGATGGATCAATCACATTATACTCCAGAGGGCACTTATCTCATCTTCCACAAAGAAAAAAACGCCACACTCAAGGGTGACCTGCTGCCTGATGGAAAGCGTACTTACGAGACACCGGTATCCTACTGGATGCCAATCACTGATACTGGAATCGGTCTTCATGACGCCTACTGGAAAAGTGTGTTCGGCTATGGTCAAAATGTCTGGAACGGCTCCCACGGCTGCATCAACCTTCCCGCAGATGTTGCCGGAACCGTATACGAACTGATGACTACGGATATGCCGGTCGTCATCTATTATTCTGAGGGCTGTGAACTCCGTGAGGCTCCTCCAAGTGAGGTCGACCAATATATAGCGGCCCAGCAGGCTGCCGCCGAACAAAAAAAGAAGGAAGAAGAAGAGAAAGCAAAAGAGGAGGCGGAAAGAGCAGCCGCCGAAAAAGCTGCTCAGGAACAGGCCGCCGCTGAAAAAGCCGCACAGGAACAGGCTGCCGCTGAAAAAGCCGCGCAGGAACAGGCTGCCGCTGAAAAGGCTGCTCAGGAACAGGCCGCCGCTGAAAAAGCCGCACAGGAACAGGCCGCTGCTGAAAAGGCTGCTCAGGAACAGGCCGCTGCTGAAAAGGCTGCTCAGGAGCAGGCCGCTGCTGATCCGACATCCACTATCACGACAAGCGTCACCCCAGCTTAGGGACTTGAGATTGACCTTGCCTCTCAATATCTTCGACTGGACATACTGAACCTGGTTCTTGATCAGTATGCTCACTAGCAGTAAAAAATAGGAAGGAAAAAATGAATTCAATGTATGATGATCTCGGGGGAATAATGGGAACCTTGGAGGCTTACGAAGCTGAAATAGACACGATGATTTTGAATGGATCTATCGAGACAGCGAATATTCATCTGCGCAATTCTCTCACCTATCTTCGTCAGTGTCTTTCCGAACTCTCTGATGCAGAGTTTGAGGTAACCACATCACCGTTTGATGACGATTGCACAGAATAAAGCAGGGAATCGTGCCATAATTCTACCTATGGGAATAATGAAAGAACTGATATAAAAGAGGGAATTTGAAAAACCTGCCGGATGGCTGAAATGCAAGATGCGGCCACCGGCGGTGTGATCATCTCTTCTTGCACATTTGCATAAATTTTATGGAGTCTTATGAAATGAAAATATCGGGATTGATTTTTGATTTAGACAATACCCTTTACAAGCGTTCCTCACCTTTTATCCGTGCGATGAGTGGCTTGTATCCGTTCATTTCAAAGCAAATTGATACAGAAGTTTTCTTTAGAAAGTTCTGCGCTTACGGGGATGCAGAATATGTACTTTTTGCAAAGGGTGAAGAAACAGAAGAAGAAATGTACCTCCGCCGAATGATACGGAGTTTTCGCGAATTAGGATTGAATCCCACGCAAGAGGATGCTGCTGCGTTTCAGAAAAGATATGTACAGGAACAGCATAAGATTACTCCCTCTCCAGGTGTACCAGAACTGTTTGACTGGTTGAAAAACGAAGGAATGGTAACCGGGATTATTTCAAATGGCTCCTCTTCCCGCCAGCGCATGAAAATAGAGACTCTTGGTATGAAACGCTGGATTCCCAATGAAAATGTCCTGATATCCAGCGATCTAAACATTCACAAACCCGATCCTGCTCTCTTCCACGAATTTGCTAAAAGGGTAAAACTTTCGGAAGAATCCCTTTGGTATGTTGGAGACAATTATAAAACCGATATCCAGGGAGCCTCTTCTGCAGGCTGGCATACAATATGGCTTGTAAAAGACAAGGAAGAGGAAAATACTGTGAGAGAGAATAAAGCTGATTACACAGTTTCGAACCTTCATGAAGTCCTGAAGATCGTTGCTGAAATACATCAGCACAGCATCTGACAAATTTTATGGCAGACTAAATCCTCTTCACCAGTTCATTGTGAACTTCCAGTTTTTTACAACTGAAAAAGCAAGATTGCCTTCAGCAGATTCTGCGGATAGGGAAGTCGACTCCAGAAAATCGGCCTGCATTATACTAATTCCAAGAGATCAAATTTCAATTTTCTTCATTACCTGCAATATCTTCTTCGTGACTTGGGGATTTTTATAATTTTCATTCAACCTGTGCTTGTTGTATTTCAGATATCCTCCTGCTGATTTCTCTATTAGTACAGCTGTGAAAAACCTCTCCCAACTGAAATATTTTTCACTTTCAATATAATTCTCAGGGTTATCAAGCATCTCTGAAACTGAACGGTCTTCCAATATCCCCGAACGTAATATCATCCACTCAAACGACTCTGGCAGATAGATCATAAGATCATCCCTTGTCTGTATAAGTGCATCAATTTTAGCCATTTCTGCACCAAAAGCCGCACCATCAGCAATCAGAAGCGTAAGGCCTCCCTGACTTTGAGCCGTCTGAAATAATTTTGTCTTGCCACCAGCGGACAAACATTTGATCCCGTCTTTCTCACAAACAGACTTAAAAAATTGAAAACCGGCATTGCTGTCCTCTGTGATCAGTCGCATCGGACGAATACTTTCATTGATATTCATCTGACCATAGATATGGTAAAACTCATTATATGTTTGCCTCAGCCTTCCATATTTTCCTGACATCCGTATACCATATATTTCTTCCACACTGTATGGCAAAGCCGGCAATCCTTCTCTGGCGACGATAACATAATAATTATCAGTCGCACGGATGGCTTCCGCAAATTCATCTGAAAAGACAAACTCGTTTCCTTCATCAATAAACACAATGCCATCCCGAATCTCCGACAGTAGTCCTTTCCATAGGCTTCCTGACAGTACGTAACACTTTTTATCGGAAATAACCGTAACCGCACTTCCCGAAGGATTATCCAGGTACTCCTGGATCATATCAATGAGCGTTGTTTTCCCGGTGGCACTGTCTCCCTGCAGAATTGTAATATTTCTCCGCAATTGAAAGTCAAACCGGATTCTTTTTGCCCGTACACTTATCTGATGTATTCCCTTCACGTATTTCACCTCACACATACTGTCCTGCAATTGGGACTAGTTCTTTCATTGAATGAACCACCTGCCCTGTGTTCATAATACACACGGAAAATGGTTCATCTCCAAAATTCATAATATGTCTCAGGTTAATCGTACGGTCCTCATCTCTGCCAAGCCTTAGAATCCATTTCGCGCAGTTGTCACCGCAGGTAGAAGCATTAAATACCTTATCCTTCTCAAATTTGATCAAAATTAGTGTTTTTACCCCTCCTGACAGCTGCTCAGGAGGAATTTTCCCCAGAACCGGGCTGTCAATGACGCCTGAATCCAATACAGTAGAGTGATCAACATCCAAAATCATCTCTCTTACTTCTGGATCCACGATCCAGGCATCTTCATAATCATACTTAAAATAAGATGCGGTATTATACACAGCATCCTTCATCGGGCCGAAATATATGCTAATCATAAAAATACCTTTCTATTTTTCCTGTATCAGCACTTATCTTATTCAAGATAGCAATTATCGAAATTATACATCTTTAACGACATCTGTGGTATTAAATGGTTGAAAAAAATATTCTTTTCTTGCAAGAGCTTGTAACATTCACTCTTATTATCGAACGCCCGTGAAAGGCTTCCAATATCAAGTTCTTCTGATTCCGGAAGAGATAAACTGAATTGATTTCTCATATCTATTATCTTTCTTCTCTGCCATAACCATCTTTACATTCCATTCACAGCAGCAACTGCCACATATTCATATCGGCCGCCCTTCATCCTGATCCGCCCCGGAAAAACCAAAATACCTCAGCTTCCGCTCGATATCCTCCGCTGTCTTTGCACCAACACCGTAGATGTCCTTATACCAGATATCGCTCAACGCAATGGCCGCTTCCAGATCAAGAATCCTGAGGATCCCCTTCCCGGCAAGCCGCTCAAAAACATCCACTTTTAATCCAATACGCAGACAGAGATCATCACTTGTGATCTCCTCATCCGGATCTGAAACAGCAAATTTCCAGTGCTCTCCCGCTGCACAGGCGCGCAGATTTGCAGCATATCCTGCCGTGTACCATGCTGAAATCAATGGACTGCGAAGACGGTGCATCGCCTTGCCATGATAGCTGCTGACTGTGCCGGCGGCGCGATTCATCATCGCACCAATCTCCTCGTTTTTCCTGCCCTCATGGTATTTCTCCCAGAGAACCTTCTGCTGTTTCGGCCTGAGCTGTCCCAGCGCCACATACAGACCGCTGATCTGATCCTTCGTCCAACTCCATGGATCCTTGTCTTTATCGATTGCCTTCAGCAGATTCTGCGGATAGGGAAGTGGCGCCTTCTTCCCGGAAGGCCTGTCCTCAGAATAGCCGACGAGACGCAGAATCTCCTGCTCCGATGCCTCAGGATATAATTGCCTTACTCTGTTCACGATCTTCTGCAGGGAATTCTTCGGCTCCTCGCTGTATGCTGCCGTCACCAGCTCCCTTCCGAAAATATGCTCCGGCGTCGCCAGCACCGCGATCGCCCAGCCGTAGGATTGACCTTTCTTATTCCTCCTCTGCTGAAAATCCCTGCAGACCAGATATGTCTCCATCTCCAGGCTGGTCAGCGTCCCTTCAAAATTCTTTTCTCCACCCTTTCCGAATCCGGCCTGCTCCTTCACCTCATTGGAGAAAAGCTCCTGATCTGCATTCTCTCCCATAAACAGATCCATGATCTTCTTCTGCCGCAGGCTCGCCAGTTCATCGTCCCAACGCGCATCGAAGTCATAGCCGTCCCTCCGGTAATTGGCAAAGACCGGCAGCCACTTTCTGGATATAAAGCCTGCCCGGCCGCCGAAGAATTTTCCATAGGCAACTCTTCCCCGTCTTGCTGCAAGAGCCCTCCATTCCCATGGATCTCTCTCCGGATCTCCCGTCCACCAGTCCTCCGGAACCGTGTGCTCCTCCACAGAAAAACCAGATACATCACCTGCAAAGAGCGGAAGAAAACCGATCTCTTCCACTCTCTGCTCCAGTTCGTTAATGTTATGAATACATGATTGATCCTCCGCTGGAACACCCCGCATGATCCATTCACCGCTTTCTACAGACAAGTTATGATATCCTTTCTTTAACACCAGTTAAATCAAGAGCCATCAGCCATCTGTCTAATCCACCTCCGGACAGCCATCGAAGACAAAAAGGTCTTCGATCCCCGTCTCTTCCCGTACAAGGTCCGACAGCTCTCCTGCACCAGGGATGGGTTCATCCAGCAGGCTTCCTTTCCATCGGAACTTCTTTCCCTCTTCATTCTCCAACTCCAGGTCCCAGCATCCGGCATCACAGGCCATGACAACCTCTTCTTCCAAATTGGAAAATGTCTCCTCAAACGCCTGCATGATCCGTTCCGTATTCTCCTGATCCAGGTGGAACCGCATCTGCTTCTTCTTATTAAAATGATCTTCCCATTTGCTATCATCCGGAATCGGGTCAAATGTATACCGTGTCAGAAATCCACGGCCATCCCTCGTGATGGTCAGCCGCTGTCTTACCTCGGTCCCATCAGCCGGCATAAAATAAAGGGACAGCTCCGAATTAAGCCGGATAATCTTCAACTTTCCGCAAAACTTCTCCGATTCCATAGAGTTATCCCTCCTCCTGATTGCGATAGGGTCATGTATTTTTCTATTCCGTTTTGCTTATTATACCAAATTTATTCCAGTGCACGACACCTTCTGGGTAAGAAGGAATCTCCCTGTTCCTTCTTTATCTTATTGATGGCTTGTGTTATGATTGCCTATAAGTCATTACATAATTCATCTTCATCATTCATGATTCCTCTTATTCTGATGCATTGGCTTACATCAATTATAGGAGCTGAAGAAGGTTATGTAATGGCTTTTTTCTTTTGGCTGAAAATGGTTAATCTCTCTTGTCTATGAGTGGCTATTTTCTCCTGACCCTAACACCTCGTAATGGTCTCTATTGGTTTCATAATTTTCATCCTCTCCTCCGGCAGTCTCTCAGTATTGATAAAAAAGTGCCTTCGGCACATCAACTCCCCCTGCCCCCTCATTCATGAGGGGA